>DATNCK010000123.1:0-3960 GCA_035571575.1 Steroidobacteraceae bacterium
TGAGCGACGCGATGCGCGCGCGTCCGCGACTGGTGCTGACCGCGGGTGAACCGGCCGGCATCGGGCCGGATCTGTGCATCATGCTCGGTGCACAGCTGCAGGCACAGCCTGCCGATTTCGATCTGGTTTGCCTGGCGGATGAATCGCTGCTGCGCGAACGCGCCGCGAAACTGGGCATCACGCTCGACCCCGGTGCACATTTCTCCATCCGCCATCAGTCACTGACAGCGCCGGTCACCGCGGGAAAACTCGATCCACGCAATGCGCGCTGGGTGCTGGGGCTGCTCGACACTGCACTGCAGGGCTGTCGCAGCGGCGAATATGACGCCATGGTCACGGCCCCGGTGCAGAAGAGCGTCATCAACGATGCCGGGATCGCCTTTACCGGCCACACCGAATACCTCGCCGAGCATTGCGGCGTGGCGCGGCCCGTGATGTTGCTGGCAGCAGGCTCGCTGCGCGTGGCACTGGCCACCACCCATCTGCCGCTGACGGCCGTGAGCGGCGCCATCACCGCTGCCGCACTGGATGAGATCCTGCAGGTCATCCATGCGGATCTCTCGGACAAATGGGGTATCGCTGCCCCGCGCATCGGCGTGTGCGGCCTGAATCCGCACGCCGGTGAATCTGGTCATCTGGGGCGCGAGGAAATCGATGTCATCGCGCCAGCCATTGCGCGTGCGGTCGCACGGGGCATACGCGCCACCGGTCCCTGGCCTGCAGACACGATCTTCACGCCACGCCAGCTGGCGCATTTCGATGTAGTGCTCGCCATGTATCACGATCAGGGCCTGCCAGTGCTAAAGCACGCCGGCTTCGGCGAAGCCGTGAACATCACTTTGGGGCTGCCTATCCTGCGCACCTCGGTGGATCACGGTACGGCGCTGGACCTGGCGGCAACCGGACGGGCCGAACCGGGCAGCCTGCATGCAGCCATAGCGCTCGCCGCCGAGCTGGCGCGCGGCCGCCTGACACGCTCGTGATCCGCGCGCGCAAGCGCTTCGGCCAGCACTTCCTGCACGATCGCACGGTGCTGCAACGGATCGCCCAGGCCGTGGATCCGCGGCCGGGCGACCGTCTGGTGGAAATCGGCCCAGGCCGTGGCGCATTGACCGAACTGCTGCTGCAGAAGGCTCCTGCCCTCGACGCGGTGGAAATCGATCGCGACCTCGCCGCCGAACTGCGCCAGCGCTGGCCCGCACTGGCGCTGCATGAAGCCGATGCGCTGGACTTCGATTTCGCGGCGCTGGCACAGGTGCGTGGCGGTCCATTGCGTATCGTCGGCAACCTGCCCTACAACATCTCCACGCCGTTGCTGTTCCATCTGCTGGAGTCGATCGAGCACGTCGCCGATCTGCATGTGATGCTGCAGAAGGAAGTGATCGAGCGCATGGCCGCGCAGCCCGGCGACGAACATTACGGCCGGCTGACCGTCATGCTGGCGCCACGGCTCGACGTGCACTGGCTGTTCGATGTGGGCCCGGGGGCGTTCCAGCCGCCGCCCCGCGTATGGTCGGCCGTAGCACGTATCACCGTGCTGCGCCAGCCGCGCTTCGAGGTGCCAGCGCAATACGCGCGTGTGGTTGCCGCGGCCTTTTCGCAAAGACGCAAGACGCTGCGCAACAGCCTCAGGGAAGTCCTGCCAGCCGATGCATGGGAGACCACTGATATCGATCCCGGCGCCCGACCCGAGGTGCTGTCACCACAGCAGTTCGCCACGCTTGCAACGCTTGCGCGCCCCGCCCTCCTGTGATTTCTTTATGACATGACAATCTACCGGAACATCCTGGCGGTGGTGGGAGTGGGCGAAGACAGCAGCCAGGTTGCGACGCGCGCACGCGATCTCGCCGCCGACACTCCCGGCGCGCAGCTGACGCTGCTGCATGTGGTGGAATACGTGCCAGTGGAACCGCTGAGCGATTCGCTGCTGCCGTCGGTGCAGATCGAAACCGAGCTGGTGGAACGCTCCCGCGTCCGAATGCGTGACCTGGCGGTTTCGCTGGGGCCGGCCGTGCGCTGGGAAGTGGCTTCAGGCAATGTGAAGACTGAGATTACCCGCTTCGCGCGCGAGGGCCGCTTCGACCTCATCGTCATCGGCAGCCATGAGCGGCATGGTCTTTCGATCCTGGTCAATCTCACCGAAGACACCGTGCTGCACGCAGCACCCTGCGATGTGCTCGCCATACGACTGCCGCAGGCCAGCCGGGCGACATGAGCAACCGCATCCGCGTCGAGGTGGAGACCAACTACCTGGCCGACCAGTCCGACCCCAGCGGCCGTCGCTATGTCTTCGCCTACACCATCACCATCCGCAACGAAGGCGATGAGGCGGCAAAGCTGCTGCGCCGGCATTGGCTGATCACCGACGCCGACGGCAAGGTGCAGGAAGTGCATGGCGATGGCGTGGTGGGTGAACAGCCGCACCTGAAGCCTGGCCAGGGGTTCCGCTATTCCAGCGGCGCCATTCTCGAGACGCCAGTGGGTTCCATGCAGGGGAGCTATTCGATGCTGAGCGACGCGGGCGCGCAGTTCGATGCGCCGATCGCCCCCTTCCGGCTCGCCATGCCGGGCATCCTGCACTGAGCGGCGCTTGCCCCGCTACGCCATCGGCGACCTCCAGGGCTGCTACCAGCCGCTGCAGCAGCTGCTGAAACGACTGCGCTTCTCCGCCGACCGCGACCAGCTGTTGTTCGTGGGAGATCTGGTGAACCGTGGTCCGGATTCGCTGCAGGTGCTGCGCCATGTGCGTTCATTGAACGGCAATGCGCACAGCGTGCTGGGCAATCACGACCTGCATCTGCTCGCCCATCACTTCGATCCGGAGCGTCCGCTGCGCAAGGGCGACACCCTGCAACAGGTGCTGGCAGCAAAGGACCGCGAGCCATTGATGCAGTGGTTGCTGGAACGTCCACTGCTGATCCATGACGCCCAGCACAAGGACCTGATCCTGCATGCAGGACTGATACCGCAGTGGACAGTATCGCAGGCCGCATCTCAGGCCGCGGCGGCAGAACGTGCGCTGCGCAGCGCACCGGAAGAATTCCTGTCGGCCATGTACGGCAACAAGCCCGATCGCTGGCAGGATGATCTGGAGGCCGCCGACAAGCATCGCTTCACCATCAATGTGCTCACCCGGCTGCGCTATTGCAGCGCGGATGGCACCATCAACCTGAAGTTGAAAGATGAACCCTCGCGCGTCGACCCGCCGTGGCTTCCGTGGTTCGAGCACGAAGGGCGACGCTCCGCTGGGGTGCGCGTCGTCTTCGGGCACTGGTCCACGCTGGGACTGATGCGGCGGCCGGGCCTGCTGGCGCTCGACACCGGCTGTGTGTGGGGCGGCGCGCTCACCGCGGTGAATCTCGACGATCCCGAGGCACCGGTGGTGCAGCAGCCCTGCGCGGCCTGCCAGACGCCGGGCGGGGATTGAACAAGCCGTAATCTGCGCGAGCCGCTGGCGCGCTATGATTCGCGCCCCGCAAAGTCTCACGGTGAATCATGACTATTTCGATGCACAACGCTTCTGTCGGCGTCTATCTCAAGCTCCTGGGCAACCTGGGCACCATGCTGGAGAAAACCGAGAAGTGGGTGACGGAACGCAAGATCGATCCCGCCGCCATCCTGCAGGCGCGCCTGGCACCCGACATGTTTACCTTCACGCGCCAGATCCAGATCGCCACCGACATGGCCAAGGGCACGGTCGCGCGTCTCGCCGGCCAGGAAGCCCCGCGCTATGAAGACAACGAAGCCAGCTTCGCCGAGTTGAAAGCGCGTGTGGCCAAGACCGCCGCCTACCTGCAATCCCTCAGCGCCGAGAGCTTCAATGGCGCCGAATCACGCCCCATCACGCTGAAGCTGGGCCCTCCCGGCGCGCAGCAGGAACACAAGTTCATCGGACTCGACTACCTGCTGGGCTTCGGCACGCCGAATGTGTATTTCCACTATTCGATGGTGTACGCGCTG
>DATNCK010000124.1:0-2591 GCA_035571575.1 Steroidobacteraceae bacterium
TGGAAATTCGACTGCTGCACGTGACCGTCTTTCAGCGTGATGGCGCCTGTGGAAGCGGCGGACAGGCCGTAGATGATGGCCGATTCCATCTGCATCTCGATGATGTTGGGATTCACGGCGATGCCGCAGTCCACCACGCAGGTGACGCGGTCCACCTTGAAGCCGTTGTTGCGCTTGCTGACTTCAACTACTTCGGCCACCACGGTATTGAAAGACTCATGCAACGCGATGCCACGTGCCGTCCCAGCCGGCAGCGGTGTACCCCAGCCGGATTTCTCGGCGGCCGCATTCAGCACTGCCAGATGGCGGGGCTTGTCGGCCAGCAGCGAGCGACGCAGTTCCACCGGATCCTGCTTCGTGGCCCGTGCGATTTCATCGAGGAAGCATTCCACCGCATAAGCGGTGTGCGTAGAGCCCACCGAGCGCCACCACTGGATGGGCACCCCCAGCTTGGTGGTGTGCAGCTCCACCTGCAGGTTGGGGATGGCGTAGGGCATGTTGGCCGCGCCTTCCACCGAGGTGAAATCCACCGGGGCACCATTGTCCAGCGGTGAGCCTGCCAGAATGGACTGCCCGACGATGCGCTGCTGCCAGCCAGTGATCTTGCCATTGGCGTCCACTGCGGCCTTGATGGCGTGCAGGTACACGGGTCGATAGAAGCCGGCCTGCATGTCGTTCTCGCGCGTCCACACGAGCTTGACGGGCTTGCCCTTCGCGCCGGCCTGCGCCACGGCCACCGTGTCGAGCAGATAATCGGCAAAGGAGTTGCCACGCCGGCCGAAGCTGCCGCCCGCGTAGAGCATGTTGATCTTGATCTTGTCGGGCGTGGTGTTCAGGAACTTGGCGATGGTGCCCTGGTCGGGCGTGTGCATCTGCTCGCCGTTCCAGATCTCGCAGCCCTCGGTCTTCAGCTGCACCACGCAGTTCATCGGTTCCATCGAGGCATGGGCCAGGAAAGGGAACTCGTACTCGGCTTCGATGCGCTTGCCGGCGCCGCCCAGCGCCTTGGCAATGTCGCCGCGCTTGCCGTCGACCACCAGACCGGGCTTCTGCGCCAGCGCCTTGTACTGCGCGATGATGGCATCGGAGCTCAGCGCGAAGGCTTCGGACTCATCCCATTCAACCTTGACGGCGTCGCGGGCCTTTTTGGCGGTGAAGGTGTCATGCGCCAGCACGGCCACGCCTTCGCGCAGCGGCGTCTTGAACTGAACTACGTCGACCACGCCGGGTATGGCCTTGGCGGCAGTGGCGTCGAAGCTCTTCACCTTGCCGCCGAATCGCGGCGGGTAGGCGATCATCGTGACCAGCATGTCGGGCAGTTTGACGTCCTGCGTGAAGGTGGCGCTGCCGCTGGATTTGGCCACGGCATCGATGCGCTTGGCGGGCTGGCCAATGAGTGTGAAATCCTTGGGGTCTTTCAGCTTCGCGTTCACGGGCGCGGGTTTGGAAGCTGCGGCGGCAACCAGTTCGCCGAATTTCGCGCTCTTGTTCTTGCCGGCGTGCGAAACCACGCCCGCTTTGACGGTGATGTCGCCAGGCTGCACGCCCCATTCGTCAGCCGCTGCGGCAACGAGCATGGCGCGCGCCGTGGCGCCGGCCTTGCGCATGGGCTCCCACATGCCGGGCATGGTGCTGCTGCCGCCGGTGCCCTGCAGCGCGCCGCCAAACGCCGGATTGCCATAGAGCTTCACGTCCGCGGGTGCGGCTTCGACGACGACCTGCTCCCAGTCCGCATCGAGTTCCTCCGCCACAAGTGTGGCCAGACCGGTATAGGCACCCTGGCCCAGTTCGGTATTCGGTGAAATCACCGTGACGGTGCCATCGGTGCTCACACGCAGGAACTGGTTGGGCGACAGCGGTCCAGAGTTCTTTTCGGTGCTGGCGCAGGCATTGAGCAGTGAGCCGCCGCCGAGAACAGCCAGCGTGAGACCGGCGCCCTTGAGCAGGTCGCGTCGGTTCAGTTCCGGCAGCAGCGCGGCGTTGACGATGGAGAAGCTGGGCGGTGTTTCTTGGTTCTTCATGTTGTTTCCTGACGTTGGCCGATCAGGCCAGAGCGGCCGCAGCGCGGTGGATGGCAGCGCGGATGCGCACATAGGTGCCGCAGCGGCAGATGTTGCCGGTCATCGCCGTGTCGATGTCGGCATCGGTGGGCTTGCGATTCTGGCTGAGCAGCGCGGTGGCGCTCATGATCTGCCCGGACTGACAGTAGCCGCATTGCGGAACGTTCTCCGCAATCCATGCCTCCTGCACGGCCTTGCCTACCGGTTCTGCCGCGACGTTTTCGATGGTGCTGATCTTCTTGCCGGCGGCGGCCGAGACCGGCAGCACGCAGCTGCGCGTGGCAGCGCCGTCGATGTGCACAGTGCAAGCGCCGCACAGCGCCATGCCGCAGCCGAACTTGGTGCCGGTGAGATTGAGACTGTCGCGCAGCACCCAGAGCAGTGGGGTATCGGCGCTGGCCTCGGTGGTCAGCTCTTTGCCATTGACGTTCAACGTGATCATCGCGTCTCCCTGAAGGCGTGCATCCCGGAAAGTCAGCATTATCCTACAATCGGCCGATGACCGACTCTTTCGCGGAACAGGATTTGCTT
>DATNCK010000125.1:0-7998 GCA_035571575.1 Steroidobacteraceae bacterium
ATGGCATCGGCAGCACGCGCGGTGGTGTTCTGCAGACCACCTTCAAGGAAGAGACCGAAACGGATCTGTTCGGCGAGCAGGTGGTGCTCTGCGGCGGTACCTCGGATCTGATCCTCAAGGGCTTTGAGACTTTGACTGAAGCCGGCTATCAGCCCGAAGTCGCGTATTACGAAGTGCTCCACGAACTGAAGCTCATCGTCGACCTGCTGCATGAAGGCGGCCTGGCCAAGATGCACAAGTACATCAGCACCACCGCCAAGTGGGGCGACATGATCAGCGGTCCGCGCATCATCAACCGCACCACCAAGAAGGAAATGAAGAAAGTCCTGGGCGACATCCAGTCGGGCAAGTTCGCCCGCCGCTGGATCGCCGAGAACAAGACCGGCCTGAAGAAGTACAACAAGCTGATGAAGGCCGACCTGAACCACAAGATCGAGAAGGTCGGAGTCAAGCTGCGCGAGCGCATGCCCTGGCTGTCCGACGAACGCGCCTAGGAGGTTAGAGACTCGCCATGCCCATCGCAGCAACGCAGTTCATCTGGTTCAACGGCAAGCTGGTTCCCTGGGAGAAGGCGACGGTACATGTACTGTCGCACGCCCTGCACTACGGCTCGTCGGTGTTCGAGGGTGTACGCGCGTACGCGACGCCGAAGGGTGTGGCGATCTTCCGCCTTGCCGATCACACTCGGCGGCTGTTCGATTCCGCCAAGATCTATCGCATCAACATTCCATTCACGCCTGAGCAGATCAACGCTGCGCAGTGCGAGGTGGTGGCGGTGAATGGCCTGAAGAACGGCGCCTATCTGCGCCCCGTGGCCTTCCGTGGATACGGTGAAATCGGCGTGGCGCCGAAGATCGATCCGCCCGTCGAAGTGGCGATCGCGGCCTGGGAATGGGGCAAATATCTGGGCGCCGAGGCCGAGGCCGAGGGCGTGGATGTGTGTGTGTCGTCCTGGCAGCGCATGGCACCCAACACGCTGCCCGCCATGGCCAAGGCCGCGGGCAACTATCTTTCCAGCCAGCTGATCAGCATGGAAGCCAAGCGGCTGGGCTTCGTCGAAGGCATCGGTCTTGCGGCGGATGGCACGGTGAGCGAAGGCGCGGGTGAAAACCTGTTCGTGATCCGCGAGGGCATCATCTACACGCCGGGCTTTGCGCATGCGGGCCTTTCGGGCATCACGCGTGATTCGGTCATCCGTCTGGCGCGCGACCGCGGTTACGAGGTGCGTGAAGCTGCCATTCCGCGCGAGATGCTCTACGTCGCCGACGAGCTGTTCTTCACGGGCACCGCGGCCGAAATCACGCCGATCCGTTCGGTGGATCGCATCGCGATCGGCAATGGCCGTCGCGGACCGATCACCGAAATTCTGCAGAAGGCCTTCTTCGGCCTGTTCAACGGCACCACGCCCGACAAGTACGGCTGGCTCGAACCGGTGGAAGCAGCGGCAAAACGCGTCGCTTCAGCCTAGGCGGTGTCGACGATGACCACTCCCAAGACCCTTTTCCAGAAAGTCTGGGAAAGACACGAGGTCGTGCCGCAGACCGCCGATACACCGGCGGTGCTGTTCATCGACCTGCACCTCATCCACGAAGTGACCACACCGCAGGCCTTCAGCATTCTGCGTGAACGCGGACTGTCAGTGCGACGGCGCGATCTGACGCTGGGCACCATGGATCACTCCACACCCACGCGAACCGAGCAGGTGTTCGGCGGCAAACCCTTCACCATCGCCTCAGCGGCCAACCAGGTGCAGCAGCTGGAAGTGAACTGCGCTGAGTTCGGCGTGGAGCTGCTGAATCTCACCAGCGACCTGCGCGGCATCGTGCATGTGATTGGCCCGGAGCTCGGCGCCACACAACCCGGCAAGACCATTGTCTGCGGCGACAGCCACACCAGCACGCATGGCGCCTTCGGTGCCCTCGCCTTCGGCATCGGCACCACTGAAGTCGGCCACGTGCTGGCCACACAGTGCCTGCTGCAGACCAAGGCGAAGACACTGGCCATTAACGTGACCGGCAAGCTCAAGCCCGGCGTCACGGCCAAGGATCTGGTGCTGGCCATCATCGGCAAGATCGGCGTGGGCGGCGGCACGGGCCATGTCATCGAATTCCGCGGCGAAGCCATTCGCGCGCTGTCCATGGATGAGCGCATGACGGTGTGCAACATGTCCATCGAGGCCGGTGCGCGCGCCGGCATGGTGGCGCCGGACGAAACCACGTTCGCCTATCTCAAGGGCCGGCCCCGCGCGCCACAGGGCGCGGACTGGGAACGTGCCGTCGCCGACTGGCGCACGCTGGTGACGGATGAAGGCGCGACCTTCGACCGCGAAGTGACCATCGACGCCAACACCGTGGAGCCGATGATTTCCTGGGGCACTCACCCGGGCATGGTGGCCGCGGTCAGCGGCAGCGTGCCGGCCAGCAGCAACGATCCGGTGTTCGACAAAGCGCTGTCATACATGGGTTTCAGTGCGGGCCAGAAGCTGGCCGGCAGTCCGATCAATGTCGTATTCGTCGGCAGCTGCACCAACTCCCGGCTGTCGGATCTGCGTGCTGCCGCGAGCGTGCTCAAAGGCCGCAAGATCGCCCGCGGCGTGCAAATGCTGGTGGTGCCCGGCTCGCAGCAGATCAAGAAGCAGGCTGAAGCCGAAGGACTCGACAAGGTGTTCATCGAGGCGGGTGCCGAGTGGCGCGAATCTGGCTGCTCGATGTGCCTCGGCATGAACGGCGACATCGTCGGCAAGGGGCAGTACTCCGTGAGCACCAGCAATCGCAACTTCGAAGGTCGTCAGGGCGTGGGCGCGCGCACGCTGCTGGCAAGCCCGCTGACTGCGGCGGCATCCGCTGTGCGTGGCACCATTACCGATCCTCGCGACTTGCTGTAAAAACATCATGACCATGGAAGCCTTCTCAAGCGTCACTTCGCGCACGGTGGTGCTGCCGCGCACGGACATCGACACCGACCAGATCATCCCTGCCCGATTCCTGCGCACCACGTCGCGCGAAGGACTGGGCCAGCAGCTGTTCTCCGACTGGCGGTATCTCGCCGATGGCCGGCCCAATCCCGACTTCGTGCTCAACCAGCCCGAGTCCGCCGGCTGCAGCGTGCTGGTCGGCGGCCGCAACTTTGGCTGCGGCTCTTCGCGCGAACATGCGCCCTGGGCGCTGCTCGACTTTGGCATCCGCGCCGTGATCAGCACCGAGTTCGCGGACATCTTCCGCTCCAACGCGCTGAAGAACGGTCTCGTGCCGGTGATCGTGGATGACGCCACTCTGCAGTGGCTGATCGGCCATCCGGGTGTGGAGGTCACCGTAGATCTCACCAGCAGCTCGCTGAAGCTGCCGGATGGCAAGTCGGTCACCTTTCCCATCGAGCCGTTCGCGCGCTACTGCCTGATCCACGGCGTGGACCAGCTGGGCTATCTGCTGTCGAAGAACAACGAGATCACCGCCTACGAACAGCGCCACGCCGCGCGCTGAGGGAAATTTTGCGATGAAAGCGAACGTCACCGTGCTGGGTGGGGATGGCATTGGTCCGGAAGTCACTCGCGAAGGCGTTCGTGCCCTTCAGAAAGTGGCACAGCTGTTCGGTCATGAATTCACGCTGACCGAATGCGATTTCGGCGGCATCGCCATCGACCGGCATGAGAACCCCCTGCCCGATGCCACGCTGCACAGCTGCCTCACCAGCGACGCCATCCTGCTGGGCGCCATCGGCGGACCGAAGTGGTCGGCACCCGATGCGAAGCTGCGACCCGAGACGGGACTGCTGCGGCTGCGCAAGGAACTGGGCGTCTACGCGAACCTGCGGCCGGTTGCCGTGCATCCGGCGCTGGAAGATTCCACCACGCTGAAGGCCGAAGTGGTGCGCGGCGTCGATCTGATCTTCGTGCGCGAACTCACCGGCGGCATCTACTTCGGCGCCAAGACCCGGACGGCGACCGATGCCAGCGACCTGTGCAGCTACTCCGCCGCCGAGATCGAACGCGTCACGCGCGTGGCCGGCCGCCTGGCGCAGGCGCGTCGCCGCAAGCTCACCTCCATCGACAAGTCCAATGTGCTCGATACCTCGCGACTGTGGCGCGAAGTGGTGACGCGGGTGATGAAGAGCGAATTCCCCGATGTGGCGGTGGAGCATATTCTCGTGGATGCCGCGGCCATGCATCTGATCCGCCGCCCCGCAGATTTCGACGTGATCGTCACCGAGAACATGTTCGGCGACATCCTCACTGACGAAGCCTCGATGCTGGCCGGTTCGCTCGGCCTTTCGCCTTCCGCGTCCATCGGCGATGGCAAGCGCGGGTTGTACGAACCCATCCATGGCTCGGCGCCCGACATCGCCGGCAAGGGCATTGCCAATCCCATCGGTACCATCCTGAGTGCTGCACTGCTGCTGCGTCATTCACTGGGACTGACGGCGGAAGCGCGCGCCATTGAAGGCGCGGTGGCCAGGGCGCTGGATCAGGGATTGCGCACCGCTGATATCGCCGCAGGCGCCAAGGCGCTCGGCACCGCCGAAGCCGGCGCGGCCATCACCGCGCTCATCACCCGCAACTGACGCGCCCTCACGGCGGACACCCGCCGCTGACAGCACGCTGTGCGATACTCCCTTCAACAAGGGTTGGGGAGGCAGGAACATGCGCGCAAGGATTGCTGGCATCCTGAACCGAATGAATTGCCCATTGGGCGTGCTCAGTGCAGCCACTGCCCTCGTCTTCGGTACGGGCGGCGCCCAGGCACAGGCCTTCGTCGACGCGAAGACCGCGCTTGTCGACTACTCGAAAGCCGATGTCCCAGCCCGCAAGGCTTGCCCCGATATGGCGCAGTACAAGGGCAAGGACATTGCCGAGATCCACGCGCTGCCGGTACAGGCAGCCTCAGGCACTCCGACCTACTGCCGCATCTCCGGCGTCATCCAGCCCGAGGTGGCCTTCGAAGTGAGCCTGCCGGAGAAATGGAACGGCCGTTTCTACATGATCGGCAATGGTGGACATGCGGGCGAAGCCCTCGACGACCGGGGCCGCATCGCCCAACGCGATGAGGCGCTGAAGATGGGCTTTGCCTTCGCGCAGACCAACACCGGCCATGACTCGCGCAAAGAGCCCGGTGGCAGCTTCGTGATGAGCAATCCGCAGAAGGCCATCGACTATGCCTACCGCGCGGTGCATGTCACGGCCGCCACGGCCAAGGACATCGTGAAGAACTACTACGCACGGCCGGCCACGCGCTCGTACTGGAACTCCTGTTCCAATGGTGGCCGCCAGGGGCTGCTCGAGGCGCAGCGCTACCCGGATGATTTCGACGGCGTGCTGGCCAACGCGCCCTGGGTGAGTCAGACCGGCTTCACCATTGGCACGCTGTGGAACCAGCGCGCACTCACCGTCGCGCCATTGTCGGCGGCCAAGCTGGCCCTGCTCGGCGAACGCGTGATGGCGCGCTGCGATGCCATCGATGGCGTGAAGGACGGTCTCATCGACGACCCGCGCAAATGTGACTTCGATGCGCACCGGGATGTGCCGGCCTGCACCACCGGCAGTGACACGCCCTTCTGCCTGACCTCGGCACAGGCCGACGCAGTGATGAAGATCTATTCAGGGCCCATGGGCAACGGCAAATCACTGTTCCCCGGATTCATGCCAGGCAGCGAGGCCGGCGTAGCGGGCGGCTTCGGCAACACGGGCGGCCCGACCAGCGCGTGGATGGGCACCATCGTGCCGGCGCAGCCCGGCGCCAAGCCTGCCGATTTCAATCTCGGCGAAGGCACGATGCGCTATCTCGTGCACACGCCACCACAGCCTGACTACGACACCGGCCGCTTCGATTTCGATCACGACGCGCATCTGCTCGATGCGTGGGCGAAGAAGGCCAATGCCACCAGCACCGACCTGAATGCTTTCCGTCGCCGCGGCGGCAAGTTGATCATGACCTACGGCTGGGCGGATCAGATCCTGCAGCCGCTGGCCGGCGTGAATTACTACGAGAGCCTGGTGCAGCGCTATGGAACCGGCACCGGCGACTTCGCACGCCTCTTCATGGTGCCCGGCATGACCCATTGCAGCGGTGGCAATGGCACCGACCGCTTTGATGCCGTGACAGCGCTGGTCAACTGGGTGGAAAAGGGCAAGGCGCCGGATACGCTCGCCGCCTCGCGCATGGTCGACAGCAAGACCGTGCGCACACGACCGCTGTGTCCCTATCCGCAGGTGGCGAAATACCCGGGCCAGGGCAGCATCGACGAAGCCGCCAACTTCAGCTGCAAGGCGCCCTGAAGCGGGTCAGCGCGCCACTGCGCCACTCGCCGGCGGCGCAGTGGGCACTCCGGTAGCTGGCGGTGCCCGATCGATGGCGGCCCGAGGGCCCAGCAATCGCAGCAGCAGCGGCTCCAGTGCCGCTGTCCACACCTGGTAGGCCGGCAGCGCCGGGTGCAGCTGATCCGCGTTGAGCATGCCCGGCAGCAATCGGCCATTCGCGTCCAGCAGCTGTTGATTGATGTTCAGGAAGCGCACACGCCGACCGTCCGCGTTACGCGCGATGCGGCGGTTGATGCCGTCGATGACTGGCATCACTGCAGGATTGTCGAAACGCGGCAGCAGGCCCATCAGTATCACCGTGGCCTGCGGCGCGCGCAGCCGTACGGCATGCAGCAGATCGCCCAGATCCGCGGCGATGCGTTCTGCTGCAGCCTCGGCTCCCTCCGGTGGCAGCTGATTGCCCACATCATTGGTGCCGGCCATCAGCACGATGACGCGTGGTTTCACGCCATCGAGTTCGCCGTTCTCGATACGCCAGAGAATGTTGGCGATGCGATCCGCGCCCCAGCCGAAGTTGCCCGGATTCCAGCCGCGGAAGCTGACGTCGAACTGCTGCAGTAGCTGCGGATAATCCGTCGCTCCCCAGCGGCGCGTGATGGAGTCGCCGAGGAAGTACAGGTCTATGCGGCCGGTGTGCGCCTTCTGCAGAAGCTGCTGGTGCGCCAGCATGGAGGTGGCATCCTCGCGCGGCACGCCATGCAATGCGGACCTGTTCGTTCCGGACTGCATGACGCAGCCCGCCAGCACCACTGCGGCGCTGATCAACGCAATCGGATGCGAAGCCCACGACGGCTTCACGGCGATTTCAGCTGCTGCGACGCCCAGGGGATGAAGTACTTCCAGTTCGGCGCGTCGGTGTGACCACCATCATGCTGGCGCCAGGCCAGCCGGCCCTCGAGCAGTCCGCTGTTCACCGGCGGCATCTTCTCGCTGTGGTAGTCATCGGAACGGCCAAGGTCGCGCGCACCCAGCAGGCGGAACACCGGCTGCGCCGCGATGGTCGCCATGAAACTACCCTGCTGGTCCAGCCAGTTGGCATCGCCTTTTTCCGGGATGCCATAGCTGACGAATGTGGGTCGCGGCGCGCACAGCGCCAGCAGCATGTGCGCATCCACCGGCAGATCGCCGGCATTGCGGCTGCCGAAGCGCGATTCAGCCGCGCCGTACTTCAGGAAATTGCCAGCCATCCAGTGGTATTCCCCCGAACCAGTCAGGTTCTCGACGGCCTCTCCGAAATTGCGCCGATGCAGTTTGGCGCCGCCCTCGCCAGATGAACCAATCAGCACCACCGCAAAACGCGTGTCGAAGGCCATGGTGACCAGCGCAGCCTTGCCATAGCGCGAGACGCCTTCAATGCCCACGCGACTTGCATCCACTGACTTGTCGTGTTCCAGATAGTCCAGCGCACGCGATGCACCCCAGGCCCAGGCGCGCAGTGCGCCCCAGTCTTCAGGCTTGCGTGATTCGCCGCGATTGATGAGACCGATGATGCCGCGTGTCAGTCCGGCGCCGTTGTCGGCCTGGATGCTGGTGGGATTCAGGTAGGCATAACCCCAACCGGCTGCGATCAGCTGCTCGGTGTTCGGCGGATCGGAGCCCGGCGGCGGCGTGAAGGCCACTGCCGGACGACCGGGCACGGTGGGTGGTGGCTCCCCTGGCATGGCGGCGCGACCGAACAGGATCATCAC
>DATNCK010000126.1:0-2388 GCA_035571575.1 Steroidobacteraceae bacterium
CCGCTGGGGAATCCCGCACGCAAACTGGGCTCGCCGCTGGGCGCTGGCTGCAGCGTGATCATGAAGCCGGCTGAAGAATCACCAGCCAGCGCACTGGCCATTGCGCAGGCGCTGATCGATGCCGGAGTTCCACCAGGCGTGCTGCAGGTGGTGTTCGGTGTGCCGGCCGAAGTGTCGCAGCACCTGATCAGCTCACCCATCATCCGCGGCGTGCATTTCACCGGCTCCATTCCCGTGGGCAAGCAGCTCACGGCGCTGGCAGCGCAGGGCATGAAGCGCACCACCATGGAACTGGGCGGACATGCGCCCGTGCTGATTTTCGACGATGTGGATGTGGATGCCGTGCTCGATCTGGCCGCGACATCGAAGTTCCGCAATGCGGGCCAGGTGTGTGTTTCACCTACGCGTTTCTATGTGCAGGAATCCATCTACGAACGGTTTGCGCAGGGTTTTGCAGCGCGCGCGAAGAGCTGGACCGTGGGCAATGGCCTGCAGGACGGCATCAAGATGGGCCCTCTGGCGCACGATCGGCGGCGGCCCGCGGTGGCTGCGTTGATCGATGAGGCCGTGACTCGCGGCGCGCGCAAACTGGCCGGCGGCGAGGCACTGCCAGGCAAGGGCTACTTCTATGCGCCCACCGTGCTGGCGGATGTGCCGGACACTGCGCGCATCATGAACGAGGAGCCGTTCGGTCCCGTGGCGGTGCTGCAGCCCTTCCGCGAATTCGATGAAGTGATCCGGCAGGCGAACCGGCTGCCTTACGGTCTTGCGGCTTACGCGTTCACGCAGAACGCGCGGCGCGTGAATCTGCTGGGCGAGCAGATCGAGTCCGGCATGCTGGGCATCAACAGCTTCACCATCGCGGCGCCCGAGGCGCCGTTCGGCGGCGTGAAGGAAAGCGGCCACGGCTCGGAGGAGGGCACCGAAGGACTCGATGCCTGCCTCGTGACCAAGTTCATTACGGAATCTTAAGAATCCTCAGCGCATCAAAGCAGCAGCCAGGCCGCGAGGCCGGCTGCCGCGAAGCGCCACCAGGCGAACAGGCCGAGACCATGGCGGTTGAGCCAGGCCACCATCCACTTCACTGCCAGCGCGGCTGACGCCCACGCCACCACAAAGCCGATGATGAGCGCAGTCCAGCCATAGGCCTGCACCATGCCATTGCCGTGCTTGAGCGCGGCATAGGCTGTGGCCGCGGTGAGCGTGAGCACGCCGAGCAGAAAGGCGAACTCCACTGCCGCCGCCATCGACAGGCCCACGGCCAGTCCACCCAGAATGGTCACGAGACTGCGGCTGGTGCCGGGCCACATGGCCAGCACCTGGGCGAAGCCGATGATGAGCGCGGCTTGCCATGTGAGCTGCGTGAGATCGCGTCCCTCGCGGTGCGCATTGATCCACCGTGACAGCGCGAGGATGACCACACCGCCCACCACCCAGGCCGCGATCACCGGTTTTACGCCAAAGAGGTATTCCTCGATGCGATCGTTGAAGAGCCCGCCGATGATGGCCGCCGGCAGAAACGCCACGATCAGGCAGATCGCCAGTTTCAAGCCCGCGCTGTCGCGACCGGCGACACCCTGCAGCATCGAACCTACGCGACGCCAATACAGCCCCAGCACGGCAAGGATGGCGCCGGCCTGGATGGCGATGGCGTAGCTGTTGGCCGCTTCGCTGGACTCGATGCCCAGCAGGCGCTGTGCGATCACCAGATGACCCGTTGAACTGACGGGCAGGTATTCGGTGATGCCTTCGACGAGGCCCAGAATGAGTGCTTGGATAGAGTCCATCCACGGACTCTACTGCATTCGTGTGAAGCCTTAGAAGCTACAGGCGCGCGAAACGCCGCACGCGGTACAAGGCAAGCATCGCCGCCATGCCGAACAACAGCGGCCACGACAGCGCGCCACCGCCACCACCCGTGCTGGTGCTCGGCGGTGGAGAAGTCGAGCCCGTGCTGCCACCGGTGGACACGACAGTCACCGTGAGATCCGCAGTGTCGGTGGCGTTGAGATTATCCGTGACGGTGAGGCGCAGCACGACCGTGCCCTGTGCAGGCGCAGTGATGCTGGCGATGGCCTGCGTCGGGTTCTGAATGACCGGAGTGGTGGCGCCATTGCTGGTCGATACCACGCTCCACTGATAAGACGCGACACGGCCCGTGGCTACGCCACTGTGTGAACCATCCAGTGACAGCGGGGCGTTGGGTCCCACCGTGCCGTTGAGTGTGGCCAGCGCGATCGGACGCAAAGCTTCATTCACCGCACCCGAAGCAAACAGCAGCCCGGCGCCGCAGGACTGCGTGTTGCAGATGCACTCGAACTGCTGCACATCGGTGGAGCTGGTGGGCACGTGGCAGGCCGGTATGTTGGGGTTGTCGCTGGTGGTGGG
>DATNCK010000127.1:0-2635 GCA_035571575.1 Steroidobacteraceae bacterium
CCGAAGTTCTGGAAATAGGCATAGGAATTCGACAACGCATCGTGTTGCAGCGAGGTGGAATCGTGGCGGTACTCCAGGCCGGTGGCGATGGAGAGCGGACCCGCCCACAGGTCGAATACCTCGCCCTTGATGTTGGCGGCCACCACATGTTGCGCGATGTGGATGTCCTCGGTGAGCGTGCGGTACACGTAATCCTGCGCGGCCTGGCTGGCCAGCGATCCGAAGGGATTGAAGGGCACGCAACCCGCAGCCGCGGCGCGCAGCGCTGCGTCGGTGCTGATCGTGGCGCGGCAGACGATGTGACGCTGTGCCGCCGGCAGGGCCGCATCAGCCGGGTCGTACACCGCATCGTTGGCCCAGCTCCAGTAGGCCGTGGAGGCCGCATTGCTGATGCCGGCCGCGCCCGGACCCTGGGCCACGAGGCGCGGCGCGCCGGTCACCAGATTGTTTTCCACCGACTGGAAGCGATCGGTGTGCGCGTACTGGTAGTACGCATCCCAATCCCATTTGTCGTTGAGCTTCACTTTGAGGCCGGTGGTGGCGCGCATCGAATCGACGTCGGACGAGGAATGGCCGCGACGCTGGCCGATGACGGCCAGGTTGAAATTGGGCGTGGCGGGCCGCGTACCGCTCGGCGTCGCCGAAGCCGCAGGCAGCAGCGCGCGGATCGATGCCGGAATGAAGGGATTGTCCGCAAAGACCGGTAAAGCACCACCGAAGTAGCGCGACTGGTCCACCTCGCCGTTCACGTGACCGTACGAGCCCTCGATGAAGCCCTGCACGCTGTCTGTGAAGTCGAAGTAGGCGTGGCCGAACGTGGCATAGCGATCCACCGGCACTTCCAGCTGGGTGGTGGTGTACGACGAAGTGGTATCTGGACCGACGCCCGTGCTGCCGGAGGCCGGCGCACCCAGCCGGTAGGGAATGACATTGCCGGCTGCGTCGAAGGTGATGGCACCAGTCCCGGCCAGGTTGCGGATCGAGGTGGCCACGGGGACGCTGACGACCCCGGTGGAATTATTCAGCAGATTGATCACGCCGCGCGTATTGCCGATGAATCCGGCCCCCGACTCCACGCGATACAGAGTAATGGCAGGGTTGGTGGGAAGAGCGCCGGCGCCCGTATTGGTGATCACGGCGCTGGTCTTGCAATAGCTGCGCGTGAAGCAGTCGCCGATGCCCTCCTGCTTCGCGTACTCACCACCGAGGATGAAGTGACCGCGACCGCCGGCGAAGGATGATCCTCCCGCCAGGGAGAAGTGCGAATTGAAGCCGTCCCCTTCGTTGGTGACGCCGACATCCGCCTGCGCCTTGATGCCCTGCAGGTTCTTGTTGAGGATGACGTTCACGGCGCCAGCGACGGCATCGGATCCGTAGGCGGCCGAAGCACCGCCCGTAACCACCTCAAGTCGCTCGACCAGGCCAGTGGGCACCAGATTCAGGTCCACCGTGCCTTCGCGGGTCACCGGGGCGAATCGACGACCGTCCACCAGCACCAGATTTCTGGTGACGCCCAGGCCGCGCAGGTTCACGATCTGCGCGCCGACGTTGAAGCTGCCGAATCCGTTCGTCGTGGGCGTGGTCGTGGCGCGGAAGGCCGGCAACTGGTTCGCGCCGGCGCCAATGTTGGTGATGCCCAGTTCCTGGATGGCCTCTGCACCCAGCACCGTCACCGGCGTGGGGGTGGTAAAGCCGGTGGTCGCAAGGCGCGAGCCCGTCACCACCACTTGTTCTATCTCCGGTTCTGCGGCGGCTTCGGCACCCACTGCAGCACCGGCAGCCAGCGCACAGGCCGCCGAATACACCAACTGGCGAACGACGCAAGACACGTTCAGGTAACGCATGAGACCCCCCGATCTTTTTTTAAGTCACGACCCGATGTATCGACAGCCCCCTGGCGATGCGACGGCCGAGAATAGCGCCGCCAGCGTCAAGTGTCAGTTCCGCTTTCCGCCAGACGCCTGCCGCGCCCTCGCAGGCGCCGGCTCTTCTCCGAACTCCATTGGCAGGCCGACGTAGTTCTCGGCGAGGGTGCGCAATGCCGCTTCCGAATGCAGCAGGTAATCGAGCTCAGCCTGCTGGAATTTCGCGGCAATGGGCCCCTCATCCGGGAACGAATGCATCAGCGAGGTGAACCACCAGGAGAAGCGTTCGGCGCGCCAGATGCGGCGGAGGCAGCGTTCGGAGTAGGAATCAATGCCCGCTTCGCTGCGCTCGGTGTAGAACTCGGCGAAGGCCGTCGCCAGGTACTTCACGTCAGTGGCGGCGAGATTCAGGCCTTTCGCCCCCGTGGGCGGCACGATGTGTCCGGCATCGCCAGCCAGGAACAGGCGCCCGAAACGCAACGGTTCCGCGACAAAGCTGCGCAGCGGCGCGATGCTCTTCTCGATCGACGGTCCGGTGACCAGACGCTCGCGGGCTTCCACATCGAGCCGGTTGCGCAGCTCGTTCCAGAACGCCTCGTCACTCCAGTTCTCGACCTTTTCGGTCAGCGGCACCTGCAGGTAGTAGCGGCTGCGCGTGGTGCTGCGCATGGAACACAGTGCAAAGCCCCGCTCGCTGTTCACATAGATGAGCTCTTCGCTGACCGGCGGTGTCTCAGACAGCACGCCCAGCCAGCCGAAGGGATACAGCT
>DATNCK010000128.1:0-2999 GCA_035571575.1 Steroidobacteraceae bacterium
CACCGAAACGCGCACGGTCGAGTCCTTTCACGCCATAGAGCTGCGTGGTGCGGCAGAAGCCGAGGTGACGGTTGGCAAGGGGCCTTCCCTCGCAGCCACCGCAGACGACGCATCGCTGAAAGATCTATCGGCGCAGGTACACGACGGCGTCCTGATCATCGAAACCCACCGCCGCAGCGGCTGGTTCGAGCGTCGCGCCACGGTCAAGCTGCAGATCGAAGCCTCTCAACTTGATTCCCTGGTGTTGAACGGCGCCGGCGACTTCAAAGTGCGCGACGTCGCCGGTGACAAGCTCACGCTGGTAATGGCGGGCGCGGGAAACCTTTCCGCCGCAGGCCGTATCGGCACTCTGAATGCCCGCATCGACGGCGCGGGCAGCCTGGACTTGAAGCAGCTGGCATCCACCGATGCCGAAGTCTCGGTCAACGGCGCCGGCAGCCTGTCGGTCTGTGCCAGCGGCAACCTCAACGCCACGGTCAACGGCGTGGGTTCCATCGACTATTCCTGCAATCCGCAGAAAGCGGCCACCAGCGTGCACGGCGTGGGCAGTATTTCGCCTGCCGGTGGCAAGGCCCCATGAAGATTTGCTGAATAAGCGGGCCCGATCAGCGGCGCAGGCTAGAATCGCCTGACCACAAGGACCTGGGCAACGCTTGAACATGGCACGTATCGCATCTCTGTCCACCGCAGCGCTGGTGCTTGCCGGCAGCGCCACCGCCGCCGAAGAACACAGCACTCCTGAACTGGAAACCGTCGAAGTCAGCGAGACACGCCTGCGCAGCGTCGCCGACATCGACGTGCCTGCATCGGTCAGCACCGTGCAGATGGACGCGGACAGCAACCGCACGCAGACCAATGTCACCGAACTGCTCAGCGGCATTCCCGGCGTCACGGCGCTCGACCGGCAGAACTACGCGCAGGACACGCAGCTGTCGGTGCGCGGTTTCGGCGCACGCGCCACCTTCGGAGTGCGCGGTGTGCGCATCTATGCCGACGGCATTCCCGCCACGATGCCCGATGGCCAGGGTCAGCTGTCGCATTTCAATCTGATGGGGGCGGATCGCCTGCAGATCATGCGCGGCCCCTTCTCCGCGCTGTACGGCAATTCATCCGGTGGCGTGGTGCAGCTGTGGAGCCGCCCCGGCACCGATGAAACCTCGGCCCGACTGCGCAGCACCTATGGCAGCTTCGATACTCGAAGCTATGGCGCGCAGACTTTGGGAACGCTCGGCCCCGTCGATTACAACCTGGGCCTCTCCCGTTTCCAGACCGATGGCTATCGCGACCATTCGGCCGCCAGGCGCGACTCGGTCAATGCGCGGGTCGGCATCGATGTGGGCCCTTCGCGCCAGCTGGTGCTGGTCGCGAACTACCTGGATATTCCCGAAGCCCAGGACACGCTCGGCCTTACCCCTGGCGACTGGCGCGCCGATCCGCAGCAGGCGGCTAGCGTCGCCACGCAGTTCAACACCCGCAAGTCCGTCAACCAGAAGCAGGGCGGCGTGGTGTTCGAGCAGAAGCTCGGCGATCACACACTGCATTTCATGGGCTACACCGGCTCCCGTCAGGTGACGCAGTACCAGGCCATTCCGACGCTGACCCAGCGCAATCCCGCCGTGGCCAGCAGCCAGCTGCATTCCGGCGGTGTGGTGGATCTGAGCGGTGACTACCGTGGCGGCGATGCGCGCTGGTCCTGGGCTTCCTCACTGGGCGGCCGTCCCTTCGAGTTCACTCTGGGCACCAACTACGACCGCCAGAACCAGCAACGCCGCGGCTACGAGAATTTCCTGGGCTCTCCCAGCGCGCCCACTGCGCTCGGTGTGCGCGGCAACCTGCGGCGCAATGAAGACAACAAAGTGGACAACTTCGATCAGTTCGCGCAGGCCTGGTGGCAGTTCGCGGACCGCTGGTCGGTGCTGGCCGGCGTGCGTCACAGCGAGGTCAACTTCGAGTCCGTCGATCACTACATCGTCGGCATCAATCCCGATGACAGCGGCCACAAGCGCTATGCCGATACCACTTCGGTAGGTGGGCTGATGTTCCATGCCACTGATTCGCTGCGACTGTATGCGTCGGTGGGTGAAGGCTTCGAGACGCCGACGTTCAATGAACTCAGCTATCGCGCGGATGCGCAGGCCGGCCTGGCCTTCAATCTGCTGGATGCCACCAGCAAGGACTACGAGATCGGCGCCAAATGGCGCGCCGGTGGCGTGGAATGGGACAGCGCTGTGTTCCGGGCCAATACCGCGAATGAGCTGACCGTCGCGCGCAACAGCGGCGGGCGCAGCAGCTACCGCAATATTGCCGCAGCACGGCGCCAGGGCTTCGAGTCCTCGCTGGCCGTGCCGCTGGCACAGGACTGGCGCATCGAAGCCAGCTACACGCTGCTCAATGCCGAATTCCGCAGCAGCTACCAGACCTGCGTGGCCACTCCGTGCACGACGGCCAATGTCACAGTCCCCGCGGGGTCAGCTATTCCCGGCGTGCCGAAACACCAGGGGCAGCTGCGTCTGCAATGGACTCCAGGACCCTGGTCGGCAGCGCTGGAACTGGATGCCAGCAGCCATATCGTCGTCAACGATGTGGGCACCGTGGCGGCTCCGGGCTACGGCCTCATCCATGCCGAGCTGGGTCGCAAGTGGGATCTGGGTGCGAGCACCCTGCGTGGCTTCGCGCGCGTCGAGAACCTGCTCGACAAGACCTATGTGGGCTCGGTGATCGTCAACGAGGGCAACAGCCGCTTCTTTGAATCCGGACCTGAGCGTTCGGCAATGGTCGGACTGCAATGGCAGTGGCGTTGACCCTCAAGCCAACGCCCCAGGCACTAGCAGGCACTAGCAGGCACTAGAACGAGGACTTCGCTCCCCAGCTCACGGTGAGGGCGGCGGTGCCTTCGTTGTAAGTGCTCGCCGGCAGCTCGGCCGTGACAGTGCCGTCGCCGGACGACACCGGGAGCACCACGCGCTGTGCGCCGCGCACTTCCACCACCTCGAAACGCG
>DATNCK010000129.1:0-23033 GCA_035571575.1 Steroidobacteraceae bacterium
TCGCGACGTGGTTCCATTCGCGCGCCTGATCGTGGAGGAGTTTCCGGACCGCGTGCTGTGGGGTACGGACTGGCCGCATCCGAACCTGAAGGACCACATGCCCGACGACGGGCTGCTGGTGGATTTCATCCCGCACATCGCGGTGACGGCGAAGCTGCAGCGCCAGCTGCTGGTGGACAATCCGATGCGGTTGTACTGGCCGGAAGAGTCGCGCGGCTGAGAAGAGCAGCGGGACAAATGAAGAAGCAAACATTCGCGATGCCGTCTGCCGTGCTGCTGGCCTGGCTGGCCTGCGCCCCGGTCTTCAGCCAACAGTATCCGGATCCCGCCCGGTTCGAGTCCGACATCCAGAAACTCGAGCAGCAGGACAAGACGGCGATGCCGCCGGAAGGCGCCATCGTCCTGACCGGTAGCTCAAGCATCGCGCGCTGGAACAATCAGGCCAAGGCGGCGCTGGCGCCGCTCACCGTGATACCGCGCGGATTCGGGGGCAGCGTCATGCACGACCTGCTGCACTATCTGGACCGCGTGGCGCTGGTGTACAAGCCGCGTGCCATCCTGATCTACGAGGGTGATAACGACACGGGTGCCACTCCGGCGATTCCGAACGATGCCATCCTCGGCGACCTGCAGCAGATCATTGCGAAGATCCACCAGAAGCTGCCGCGCACCAGGATCTATGTGCTCTCGGTGAAACCCAGCCTATTGCGCCGTGCGCGCTGGTCCGTGGCGCAGCAGCTGAATGAAGGCTACCGGCAGATCGCCGCGAAGGATCCGCTGGTTTATTACGTGGATGTGGCCTCGCCGTTGCTGAACAAGGACGGCAACGTGATGACCGATATTTTCGTCGCCGACAATCTGCATCTGAACGATCTGGGCAATTCGATATGGGGTGCGGTCATCAAGGCTGCATTGATGCCCATGGAAGCGAGGCTCGAGCCTATGCCGGGCCGAAGTGCGCCATGAATAACCGGTGCGTGAACACGGGGCCGTCCGTTGCTTCTTCAGCATGGTCGAGCTGCGAGCGCCGGTAGCCGGAGCGCAGCGCTGTCACTTCCACGTTCTGGTCCGTCACACTGAAGGTGGCTCGCCAGTCCTGTACGGCGAGCTGCAGGCTGCCATCTCCCTTGCGCTTGATGCGCCGATAGGGATGCGGCTGGGGCCCCAGCGTCAGGGTATTCACGATGCGTTCCCGAAGCGGCAGTTCCAACCGCTTCGCGATCCAGGCCAGCTGTTCCTCGGCTGCGGCGTTGAACGTCACGGTGTATGACGGCGCCGGATCGGCGGGTGATTCCAGCCAGCCACTGATGGAGTCGGCGAAGGCGTCGGTATAGGCGACGTAGGGTTTGATGTCGAGGATGGGCGTGCCATCGAGTAGATCCACATCCCGCACATGCAGGGACAGACCCTCGATGCGTTCGAGCCGAAGTGCCGAAAGGCCGAGGGGGTTGGGTCGGTGCGGCGAACGCGTGGACAGCACCCCCTTGCGACCAGTGTTGCTGCGCGGCGGCAGCACCTTCGGCCGCCAGCCTTCATTGCGATCGAACCAGAAGATCACCCAGATGCGCTCCCAGCCGGCGAGATCTTCGATGGCATGCTCGAGGTTCCGGCCGGCAAACAGCTCGATGACGCCGGTGGCGTCCATAGCCGCGGCCGGCTGGCGTGGCGCGTCTACCTTGTTCGCGAACGAGGTGCGAATCGTGCCGATGGGCTGGAGTGTCAGCGTCTGGAGTGGATCGGGCATGTAATGGCGGGTGCCGTATCAGCCCTCGGGCTCATCGGGCTTCTCCGCTTCCTTCACCTGTTCGCGCGCGGCCTGCGCCAGCGCGCGATAGCGTTGCTTGAATTCCTCGACATTCTCTTCTTCGAGGTCTTCCAGATCGAGCAGCACATTCTGCGCGCCCTGCGTCGCACGGATCAGCTCATCGAGTTTCATCTGGATGGCCTCGGTGTCGCGGTTCTGCGTGTTCTGGATCAGGAATACCATCAGGAAGGTGATGATGGTGGTGCCGGTGTTGATGACCAGCTGCCAGGTGTCGCTGAAGTGGAAGATGGGTCCGCTGATCAGCCACACTGCGATCGTTGCCAGCGCCAGCATGAACACCGGGGGTCTGCCGCAGTAATGGGCCGCCACACGGGCGAACCGGGAATAGGCTGAACCTCTCATGCTTGCCTCGCTACCATTCAACAGGCCTCAGACACTGCCTGAAGGTACACCAGGTCCGTCGGGCGGATATTTGATGAAAGTGGATGTGCGCTCCATCCGTCCGGACAGTCTGGAGAGCGCAGGATGGGCAGCGGCCGGCAGCAATTGCGCCAACATGGACTGCGAGAAGCTCCAGGCGATGCCCGCAGCAATGGCCGCATGCGAGCGATCATGGGAAAAAAGCAGGGCATGGGTGGTGAGTTCACGCTCGACCGCCGCGAAGGCTTCGCGCAACTGACCTGCCACGCGGGTGAGCCACGGCTCGAACTGAAACTGCTGCGGCCGTAGATTGCGCTCATAGATGTACTGCGCGCATTTCTCGCAGCCGGCCACGCTCAGGCTCACGACGCGATACTCGAGCGCGCGGGCGGCGCCATCCTTCGACCACAGCGACTGCGCTGCGGGCAGCGTCGATTCGACGTACGCCAGGATCAGCGAGGAATCCATCAGCACAGTGCCATCATCTAGCACCAGCGTCGGCGCCTTCACCACCGGATTGATGCGCTGGAATTTCTCGAAGGTGCTGAACACCGACACGGCCTCGTGCGTGAACGGTACGTCGAGCACATCGAGCGTCACGGCCACGCGGCGGACGAAGGGCGAGTCGAGCATACCGATCAGCCGCATTGCGCCTCCTGCCGTCAGCGCGTGGCCAGCGTGCGTGTGGCCTGCCGGAACAGATCCACGGCGGGTTGCGCCGCTGGCCGTTGAGCACGGGGCCCGATCAGCAGGATGCGCGAAGTGCTGGGCAACTGCGGTCCGATCTTCACGATGCGGCCGTCAGCGAGACCTCGGGCCGCGAAGTGATCGAACAGCACCGCGACGCCGCGACCTTCGAGCGTCATGTTGGCGATGACATCGGGAAACTGCGAGCGCGCGATGATGTTCTCCGGCTCGATGCCGGCTTCCTTCAGCGTGCGCCACATGAAGCGCGTGGGCTTGAACTCGTCCGGGGGCATGATCCACGGCAGATCGGCCAGTTTGGCGCCGGGCCGATTGGCGCGCTTGGCCAGCGCGGGTGAGGCGTAGATGGAACAACCCACGGTGTTGATGACTTCCGCCTGCAGGCGCTCGTCGCTGACGAAATCACCGGTGAATACGGCGAGATCCACTTCGCCGGCAAGCACCATCGGCACGGCACCGCGTGTCGGGTGCAGCGGCACGAAATCGAGCACGATGTTGGGATAGGCCTCGCAGAAAGCCGGGAGCTTCGGACGGATGTAGGCGTCCAGCAGCAATGGCGTGGAGGTCACGGCCAGCCGGATGGCGCGCGGGCCGCGTGTGTAGCTGCTCTGCTGCTGCATCTCCGCCCGGCCCAGCACCAGTTCCTTGGCCTTTTCGAGAAATACCTGTCCTTCTTCGGATAGCACCGGCGGTGACCCGCGACGCCGCTCGAACAGGCTGTGGCCCAGATGTCCTTCCAGCGCGCGGATCTGATTGCTGATCGAAGGCTGGCTCACGCCGAGACGGTCCGCCGTGCGTCGGAAATTGCAGTCCGATGCCGCGGCCACGAAAATCTCAAGCTGTCGGAAAGTGACGGACATGGATCACTTGCGGGGGAAATAGCCGACCTGGTTGCCACGGAACTGGCCCACCCAGATTTCATTGCCGACTTCCACGCCGACGGTGATGCCCTGCATGACCTCACTCGGTCCAGCGTCGCGCACCATGCTGACAGCCAGTGTATCCGGATCGATGCGCGCCACTGACCAGCCGTCGAGACTGGCCGGTCCGCCCGCCTTGGGTACGAATTTCTGGCCGCCCAGCAGGAGTGTCTTGCCATCCTCGGACCAGCGCAGGTTGTCACCGGCAAAAGACAGTGGCACTGCGCGCTTGCTCATCTGGCCGTTCTGCCATTCGAAGCGCACCAGATCGCGCGTGCCCCAGGCCGCCATATGGATGACGCGACCGTCATGCGACACCGCAAGACCATTGGCGCCGGAGACTTCAGTTCCCGGCATGGGCGTGACCTTGCCACCCGGAATCCAGCGCAGCAGTCCGCCGGTGATCTGCTTCGCGAATACCGAATCGATGCCACCCTTGCTGGGGGCGTAGAACTTGGAAGTGACGAATCCACCATCGGGCATGGGCGCCACGGAATTGGCGTAGGTATCAGGCGGCAATGGTACGCAACCGATCCAGTGCACCGATGGGCGTGCGCCGCTGCGGACCGTGACCTGGAAGAACTCCACAGCCTCGCGGCCGTGATTCACGACCAGTAATTCGTGCCGGCCTGGCGCGACATCTCGCAGCCCGATGCCATGGGCTGAAAATTTCTTCGCGTCGGGCTCATCCCTGCACTCGGGAAAACGCTGCGGATTCTTCGCCGGCGATGGGCGGTTGTCCGGGTAGATGTCGTCCACGGTGCGCGCGCGCGTATCGATGACACGCAGGTGGCCGCTGTCTTTGGCTTCCGCCATGCCACTTCCCAGCAACCATTGCGTTTTGCCGACACGAACCAGGTCCTCGACGGCTTCATGCCCGCAGATGATCTTCAGATCCCCCGATGAAGGGCAGTTGTCTGCCGCGGCAGCCCAGGAATTGAAGCTCGCACCCAACAACAACAGCATCCAGGCTGCGATCTTTCGCATGAGTAATTCCCCCGCGGATCTTGGCTCGTCCGCTCGACGCCATTGATTATAAGCGATCAGTGATATGTGTAACCAATGGCAATTTCTGCGGTTGTGGGGACAACTGCGCATGCGACACGGGCGCGAATCCGCTTGGCGATGTCATTGAATAGAGACTAGGCTGAAGACTCTGCATGCAATCGGGGGGCCGCAGCGACGCTGGTCACGACAAGATGGAGTCCTTGACCGAGCGTCTGAAGGCCGAGTCCCGGGAAATGAACACTCCCTGGAATGCTGTGCAGGCGGCGTTCGGCGGACCCATCGGTGTATTTGCTGCGTTCGCCGCAGCGCATGCGGCGTTGTTGCTGCTAGGTTATTCCTTCAAGGAATCCATCGGCGATGCGGCCGTCATGTGGCCCTCGGCGGGTCTGGCTTTTGCCACGCTGTGGCTGGCGCCGCGCCGTTACTGGCCGGTGGTGCTGATCATCCAGTTCGCGGTCGAGCTGGCAATTGGCGCGGCGCTGCAGCGGCCATTCATGATTCAGTACGGCGCCTTGTTTGCGCTGGCCAATTGCATCGACGCGGCGGTGGGCGCCAGTGTGGTGCTGGCCCTGATCGATGATCCCGGACAGGTTCGCACGCGGCAGACACTGCAATTCATGCTGGCCACCGCCACCGGCGCGATGGCCGGCGCGCTGATTGGCGCCTGGGCCAACACCAATCCCATCTACAGTCCGTTGAGCTATCTGCATCAACTGCAGATGTGGTGGGCCAGCGACTGGCTCGGCTCGCTGACCTTCGCGCCGGTGGTGTTCTGCTGGATCTCACCGATTCGCAGTCGCATCCCCGAACTGGCGCTGCGCTCGCGCATGGAGCTGTTTGCGCTGGCCGCAGTGCTGGTGCTGGCCACTCTGTATGTGTTTTCCGTGCGCGCGGGCGGCGCCGCATCGATTTTCCAGCTGCCGTTCATCCTGCTGGTGTTGATGGTGTACACGGCCTATCAATTGCCGCCGCGCTGGGCCGCCACGCTGGTGGCGATGACGGTGTGCATCTGCGCGCACGAGGCGGCGCATCGGCGCGGCCCGTTCGCGACAGCGGATCCCTTCATCCGCGCAGTGCAGGTGCAGGCCTTCCTGGCCTCGATGGCCGCGCTGACCTTCGTGCTGACGGTTTCCACTGCCGAGAAGCGCATCGTGCTCGGCCGGCTGCGCGAGAGCGACTATCGCTATCGCAGTTTCGTCGAACTGAACACCGAGGCGGTGTGGCGCGTGGAATTGCTGCAGTCCATGCCGCTGGAACTGCCGGTGGAGGAGCAGCTGCAATGGCTGCGGACGCACGCACGCATCGTTGAATCCAGTCGCAGTTACCAGGATCTCGATCCAGCAGCGAAGAAGAACGGAATCCTCACCTGGCGACCTGAGGTTCCCTGGTGTGCGATGGGTGAGAGCCAGCTTGCGGTGCTGGCCAAGAGCGGCTTCACCGCCGATGGCATGCGTTTCAGCATGGACATACACGGCCGCCGGCATTCGTTCGTGACTGCCTTCGTGGGTGTGGTGGACGATGCGCGACTGCTGCGCATCTGGGGTGTCGCGCGCGACATCACCGAGATCATTGACCTGAACACCCGGTTGCTGCGCGAACAGGATCGCCTGAAGAGCTATGCGCGGCAGATCGGCAGCGCCGAGGAAAAAGCGCGCCGCGCCACCGCGGTGGATCTGCATGATGGCATCGGCCAGTCACTGGTGGGCATGGCGATGACGCTGGAGGTGGCCAGTCAGCACACCACCGGCGATGTACGGCTGCTGGTCGATGAAGTGCGCTCCCGTCTGCGCGAGGTGCAGGAGCGCACGCGCCACATGATTTCGGATCTGAGTCCACCCGGCCTGTACGATCTGGGTCTGGGGCCGGCGCTGCAATGGCTGGCGGTGTATGTACGTGGGCACCAGCGACTGCATGTGGAACTGGAAGTGCACGTGCGCGAAGATGCGCTACCCATCGAAATGCGCGTGCTGGTGTTCAAGCTGGTGAGAGAGCTGCTGCGTAATGTGGTCAAGCATGCCGGCGTGCAGGCCGCGCGTGTGGCGGTGCATGGCGATGCGGAGCGGTTGCACGTGGAAGTCAGCGATCAGGGGCGGGGATTCGAATGGCAGATGGACATGTTCGGCGCGGCCAGCGGCGGCTTCGGTCTGTGGAGCATCGCCGATCGCGTGCACGAGGCCGGCGGTGAGTTCCGCGTCGATACCGCGCCGGGACGCGGCTCGCGCTTCGAGATGGAATTTCCGTTGCGGCGGGCTGTGGCGGAATCTGGTCGCTACTGGATGCGTTCGACAGACGGCGCCGCATGAGTCATGAAAGTACGGATGCGCAGCTGAAGCTCTCGCGCTGCGATCTGTCTGAATGCGAAGGCCGGTGCTGCTACGACGGCGTTTATCTGTTGCCGGCCGAGGAGAAGTTCCTGCGCGACCTGGTGGCGCGACTGCCGGAATTGCGGGCCAAGCTGCCTGCGCAGTTCATCGTCGATGGTCACTGGAATGGCGCCTACTTCGGCCGCAAGACCGCAACGCGCGCGCATGAATATCGCAGTGCCGATTTTCCGGCGCACTTTACTCGCACGCGCTGCGTGTTCGCGGATGAGGCCGGGCTTTGCGAACTGGAAAAGTTCGCGCGCGAGAACGGACAACATCCCTGGACCTTCAAGCCGACCACTTGCTGGATGTTTCCGCTGCAGGATGACGACGGTGAGCCGGCAGAGCCGGTGCGGGGCGCCGAGGATGATCCCTATCGAACCGGGGACTACGCCGGCTATGCCAGCTGCGTCCCCTGCGGAAGGCATGATCAGCACGGCCAGCCATGGCGCGAGACGCTGCAGCAGGAAATCGACTATTTGCAGCAGGCCCGGCAGTTGCCGCTGCTGGGCTCGCGCGGTCACACGGTGGATGAGCTGCTGGCGCGAATCGAAAGGATAAAAAAAACCCCGCCAGAGGCGGGGTTGTAGTTCGAGATCAGTCCCGAGATCAATCAACAAACGGGTCTTGCCCGTCATGGACATCAATAGCGTCGCCGGCTGGTGTGCGTGACTCCCGTGGAAGTCCGACCGATCCTGCGGTCCGGGCGGCAATTCGCCCGTCTGTCACACCGCGACCGCCCGACAAATGGAGCTGTCGCATACCGTGCCCACCCTGATCGCCTGGGTTTCTTGTGTATCTTCAACCCAACAAAGGGTCGAAATCTTAAGAATTCCAGCTGGTTAAGCGCTGCGTATAAAGCCACGCTCAATCATTGTAAGTGAGTGTAACTCCATTTCTGTTGCAAATGTGCATGTCTGTGCAGTGCGACATAAGTCAGAAAGCGCTATGCCCGGTGAGTTCGCGACCCACCGCCAGCTGGTGGATGGTCTCGGTGCCTTCGTAGGTGATGACGCTCTCCAGATTCAGCATGTGGCGCACGGGTACGTACTCCGCGCTGATTCCCGCGCCCCCCAGCATGTCGCGGCAGTCGCGCGCTACATCCAGGGCCATACGGCAGTTGTTCCACTTGGCCAGGGACACCTGCGCCGGAGTCAGCGCATCGCGTTCCTTCAGTTGCGCCAGCTGCCAGGCGAGCAGCTGTGCGGTGCTGATGCGGCGGCTGATGTCCGCGAGGCGGATCTGGATGGCCTGGTTTTCCGCCAGCTTCCGGCCGAACAATTCGCGCGTGGCGGTGTAGTCGAGCACCTCGGCCAGGCAGGCCTGCGCGGCGCCGATCACTCCCCAGCAGATTCCGTAGCGCGCCTGCGTGAGGCAGGACAGTGGCCCTTTGAGGCCAATCACGCCCGGCAGCACCTGCGATTCCGGTACGCGCACTTCATCCATGAATAGCGCCGCCGTGATCGAGGCCCGCAGGCTGAATTTGTTCTCGATCTCGTTCGCCGCAAATCCCTTTGCACCGCGCTCGACCAGAAAGCCTCGGATACCTTCATCCGTCTGTGCCCAGATCAGCGCCAGATCCGCGATCGAGCCATTGGTAATCCACATCTTCGAGCCCGACAGCAGCCAGTCACCGCCCTGCCGCCGCGCATGGGTGCGGATGTTGGCCGGATCGGAGCCTCCCTGCGATTCGGTGAGACCGAAGCAGCCGATGACTTCACCGCGGGCCATGGCCGGCAGCCAGCGCCGCTTCTGCGCCTCGGTGCCGTAGCGATGAATGGGGAACATGCACAGCGAGGTCTGCACCGAGGAAAAGCTGCGCAGTGCGCTGTCGCCGCGTTCCAGCTCCTGCGAGATCAGGCCGTAGGCAGCAGCTCCCAGGCCTGCGCATCCATAGCCGTCGAGTGGCGCGCCCAATATCCCCAGAGTAGCCATCTCGGGTACCAGTTCGCGCGGGAAGCGGTGCTGCTCAAAGCATTCACGGATGATGGGCAGCGCCTTCTCGTCGACCAGTCGCGCCACGCTGTCGCGCACGGCCAGATCTTCGGGCGAGAAGTGGCTCGCGATGTCGAGGAAGTCGAGATGGGATGCGCGCAACATGCGCGCATCTTAGCGCTGTGGGCTTGCTGCGCGGGCGCCAGGGGCCGTTTGCTGCCCCCCGCGTTTGACGCGGGCCGCCTACGCGGCCAGCTCTACCCGGATCTTCTTCATGGCCGCAGCTTCGATCTGGCGCACGCGCTCGGCAGAGACGCCGTATTCGGCGGCCAGTTCATGCAGCGTGGCCTTTTCCTCGGCCATCCAGCGCTTGCGCACGATGTCGCGGCTGCGCACATCGAGCTGCGTGATCGCCCGCTCGAGCCGCTCGCGCACGTCGTTATCCCACTCCGATTCTTCGGCCTGCTCGGCCGGATCGGCATCGGGCGCCGGCAGATATACCGACGGACCGTAGTGCTCCTCGTCATCGGCATCGGGCGCGGGATCGAAGGACATGTCGCGTGCGGCCAGCCGCTGCTCCATTTCCGTGACTTCCGCGGGAGTGACGCCCAGGTCCCTGGCTACCGCATTGGTCTCTTCCTGCGTCAGCCAGGCCAAGTTCTTCTTCATGCGGCGCAGGTTGAAGAACAGCTTGCGCTGCGCCTTGGTGGTGGCGATCTTCACCAGTCGCCAGTTGCGCAGCACGTAATCGTGGATCTCGGCGCGGATCCAGTGAACGGCGAAGGACACCAGCCGCACGCCCATGTCGGGATTGAAGCGCTTCACCGCCTTCATCAGGCCGACATTGCCCTCCTGCACCAGGTCACCCATGGGCAAGCCGTAGCCGTTGTAGCCGCGGGCAATGTGCAGCACGAAGCGCAGATGCGACATCACCAGGTGGCGGGCGGCCTCCAGGTCGTTCTTGTCATGGAAGCGGCGTGCGAGCTCGAGCTCTTGTTCGCGGCTCAGGACGGCGATGTGGCTGACGCGATCGGCGTAAGCCTCAAAACTGCCCAGCGGACCGGCGAGCAGAGCGTCGGGACGGGCAACCAGTGAAGATGCATTCATGGAGACCTCCATGTGCCAGATGTTAGCACTCGGGTATTTGGAGTGCTAATGCGCCAAACGGTTCCCCTTATATCGAACTATTTACTGTTAAAAATCAAACAGTTATATCAGGATCGCGGCTCGATGCGAGCCAGATGTCGCGCCGCAGCCAGCCAGGCGCCGACGATGCCCAGCACGGCGCCAGTCCCCAGCAGCATTCCCAGCTCGCGCAGGCCGGGCAGCAGCAGCCGGAAACTACTGCCGTAAGTGGAAGCCAGTCGCGCCACTGGGGCGTCGAGCAGATACAGCGCCAGCCATACCAGGCCAGAGGCCAACAGCGCCCCCAGCATGCCGTAGAACAGTCCGGTGTACAGAAACGGCCGACGCACGAAGGCATTGCTGCCACCGACCAGTTTGGTCACCTCGATCTCGGCCCGGCGGTTATAGATCTCGAGCCGGATGGTGTTGCCGACCACAGCCAGCACACCCACACCCAGCAGCACCGCTGTACCCAGCACCAGTCGGCGCAGCAGATCGAGGATGGCATTCAGTCGCTGCACCCATTCGCTGTCCACCTGCACCAGTTCCACTTCCGGCCAGGCGGTCAGATAGCGTCGCAATGATTCCATCCGCTCCGGATCGGCCGCATCGGCTTTGGGCCGCACATCGAGTGCGTGGGGCAGGGGATTGCCTTCAAGCACGTCGAGTGCCGCGCCAAATCCACTCTGAACCCGAAACTCCTTCAATGCCTCATCGGCCGGTATGAGATCGACACGAGCGATACCGCTGCGCTGCTTCAGGCTGGTGGCCAGCTGGCGCGCCTTTTCCAGCGGCACGTCCTGCTTGAAGTAGACGGTGACATCGACCGCACCGGACAGCTCGCCCGTGATGCCGCTCAGGCTCTGGATCGCGAGCCCCAGTGTGCTGGGCAGCGTCAGCGCGATGGCGATGACCAGCAGCGTGAAAGCCGTGGCCATGGGCGCGCGCGCCAGCCGGCCCGCCGCGAACAGCGCCGACTGCACATGACGCAGCATCCAGCCCTTCATCGCTGCGCCTCGACGCGTGGCAGATCCAGGCCCTCGGCCGAAGGATCGTGAACCTTGCCGTCGGCGATGACGATCTCGCGCAGGCCCGATGCCTTGACGATCTCCACATCATGCGTGGCGATCACCACGGTGACGCCGACATCATTGAAGCGCCGGAACAGGTTCATCACTTCCAGAGACAGCGCGGGGTCGAGATTGCCGGTGGGTTCATCGGCGATGAGCAGCCTGGGTTTGACCACCACGGCGCGGGCGATGCCCACGCGCTGCTGCTCGCCGACGGAAAGCTCCAGCGGCAGCGATTTGGCGCGATCGAGCAGGCCGACTTGATCGAGCGCTGCCCGCACGCGCTTGTCGATGTCTTTCAGTGGCGCATGCGCGGCGTGCAAGGGCAACGCCACATTGTCGAAGAGGCTGCGCTCGGGCAGCAGCCGATGATCCTGGAACACCACGCCCAGCTCGCGCCGGAAGGCTGGAATGCGCCGTGAAGCCAGCGCGGCGGTGTTGCAGCCATTGACCATGACCAGTCCGCGCGACGGACGCTCGAGCAATGCGATGAGCTTGAGCACCGTGCTCTTGCCGGCGCCGGAGCGCCCCGTGAGAAACACCATCTCGCCGGTGCGGATCTCGAAGCTGGCGCTGGACAGCGCCTCGCGGCCGTTCGGATAACGCTTGCTGGCGCGGTCGAAGCGGATCATGCGCGAATACTAACCCGGCCGCGATGCCGTGCTCGTGCCGAGCAGCGCATCGACAAAGGCTCCGGCATCGAACTCGCCAAAATCGCCAGCCTGCTCGCCGATGCCGATGAAGCGGATGGGCAGCTGCATGCTGCGCGCGATGGCCACCACCACGCCACCCCGCGCCGTGCCGTCGAGTTTGGTGAGCACCAGGCCGGTTACACCGACCGCGGCGTGAAACTCCTTCGCCTGCGCCAGCGCGTTCTGGCCCTGGTTGGCATCGAGCACCAGCAGCACTTCGTCGGGCGCAGCCGCATCCACCCGCGTGATCACGCGCCGGATCTTCTTCAGCTCTTCCATCAGATGGGTCTGGCCGTGCAGGCGTCCGGCGGTGTCGGCGATGAGTACATCCGCGCCGCGCGCCTGCGCCGAACGCATGGCATCGAACACCACCGCGCCGGGATCAGCGCCGCCGGCCTGCTGCACGATTTCCGCACCGCTGCGCTCGGCCCAGATATCGAGCTGTTCGGCGGCTGCTGCACGGAAGGTGTCGCCCGCGGCCAGCAGAACCTTGAGTTTCTGACCTGTGAGACGCTGTGCCAGCTTGCCGATGCTGGTGGTCTTGCCTGAGCCATTCACGCCCACCACCATGATCACGAAGGGACGCCGCGCCTTGTCGATCACCAGTGGTTTCGCGCAGGGCTCGAGTATGGCCAGCAGCTGCGCGCGCAGCGCCATCATCAGAGCACCCTCGTCGCCCAGCTCGCTGCGCGCCACGCCGGCGCGCAGCTTTTCAAGGATTTCCGTCGTGGCCGTCACGCCGATGTCCGCGCCGATCAGCCTCGCCTCGAGCTCGTCGAGCAGCTCCGCATCGATCTTCCGGCCACGGAACAACCCCGCGAAGTCGCCGGTGAGCTTGCTGGCGCTGCGCGCCAGGCGATCGCGCAACCGGCCAAAGAACGAGGTGGATTCGGAAGAATCAGGCATCGGGTCCGTACTTACCATAGGTGCAGGCCAGGGCCGCGCATTGTAATAGGCTTGGCGGATGAAACGTTCGGCGGGAGAGGTGCGCATCATCGGGGGGCGGCTGCGCGGCCGACGCATCGCCGTGCCTGATGCACCCGGCTTGCGGCCCACGCCGGATCGCGTGCGCGAAACGCTGTTCAACTGGGTGGGGCCGACAATGGCCGGCGCACGCGTGCTGGATCTCTTCGCCGGCACCGGTGCGCTGGGACTGGAGGCGCTGTCGCGAGGCGCCGCCGCGGTAACGCTGGTGGAGCAGCAGCGCGTGGCGGTGTCCGCTCTGCAGCAGACCGTGCAACGTCTGGGCGTGCCGGAGGTGCGGATCGTAGCCGCCGATGCGCTGTCCTTTCTTGCCAGTGACAAGGGGCAATATGACCTGATCCTGCTCGATCCGCCGTTCGCGGCCGGCCTGCTTGCGCCGGCAGTGCAGGCCATAGTCCGCCACCAGCGGCTTGCGCCGGATGGCGTCGTCTACGTGGAACAGCCGCAGGATGCGGGTCCGCCCGCGCTACCGGAGGGCTGGAATCTGCATCGATCTGGGCGCGCCGGCGAGGTCGGGTATTATCTGCTGCATGGGGCGTCACGCGATCTATCCGGGCACATTTGATCCGATCACCAACGGACACAAAGACCTTGTGCGCCGGGCAGCCAGCATTTTCGACACCGTGTTGGTGGCGGTGGCATCGAATCCCGGCAAGACGCCGATGTTCACGCTGGAAGAGCGCGTCGATCTGAGCCGTCGCGTGCTGGCGGACATTCCGAACGTGGAAGTCGCCGGTTACACCGGACTCACGGTGGAACTGATGCGCCAGCGCGGCATCAAGGTAGTAGTGCGCGGGCTGCGCGCCGTCTCCGACTTCGAGTTCGAGTTCCAGCTCGCCAACATGCAGCGTCATCTGCTGCGTGACATCGAAACCGTGTTCCTCACCCCGCAGGAGCAGTTCACTTTCATCTCCTCGACGCTGATCCGCGAGATCGCCACCTACGGCGGCGATGCGACAGAATTCGTCGATCCGCTGGTGGCCGCGGAACTGCGCAAGAAAGAGCGCAAGTCATAAGCGGTTCCGCCGAGGAACGAAATTCCGCGGCGATGGCCTAATCAGCATGCTTCAAAGTGGCGCCATCCTGTTTCGTCGCGCGCTGGTAACCACGGCAACTTTGCTGGCCGGCGTAGTGGCGTGTGGGCACGCTGTCGCCGCACAGATGGCCGCACAGACGGCCGCACAGACGGCGGCACAGGCTTCTGCGCAGAGCAGAACCGCCGCAGTGGACGACTCCACCGCGCTGCTGCAGGCCGCCTACGAAGGCGACGCGGCCAGCGTGACGAAGCTGGTCAAGGCTGGCGCGCCGATCAATCAGGCCAATGTATTCGGCGCCACCCCACTGGGTGAGGCGGCACGTCGTGGCGATGCGGCAGTGCTGCGCATTCTGCTCGAGGCAGGCGCCAATCCCGATTCTCCCAATGCCGAGGGCCAGACCGCGCTGATGAGTGTGGCGCGCACCGGCAATATCGAGGCCGCGAAGCTGCTGCTGAAACACGGCGCGAAAGTCGATGTGCGTGAAAGCTGGGGAGGCCAGACGGCACTCATGTGGGCTGCCTCCCAGGACCAGTCGCAGATGATCTCGCTGCTCGCTTCCAGGGGCGCAGACGTAAATGCACGCGCCGCGGTGCGCGAATGGCAGCGACGCGTCACCGCCGAGGGCCGGCCCAAGGACATGAACCGCGGCGGGTTCACGGCCCTGCTGTTTGCCGCGCGCGAAGGGCATGTGGCCAGCGTGAAGGCATTGCTCACCGCCGGCGCGGACATCAATCTCGCCGATCCCGATGGCACTACACCGCTGATCGTGGCGCTGATGAATGGTCACTGGGACGCCGCCCGGCTGCTGATCGAATCCGGTGCCGATGTGAATCTGTGGGACTGGTGGGGTCAGTCGCCGCTGTACGTGGCGGTGGACATGAACACGCTGCCCACCAGCGCGCGCATCGACTTGCCCACCATGGATCAGGCCAATGGCCTCGACCTCATCCGGCTGCTGCTGGCGAAGGGCGCCAATCCCAACGCGCAGCTGAAGCTGCGTCCGCCATTCCGCATGGTCTCGCAGGATCGACAGTCCGATCCCATGATCGATGCCGGTGTGACGCCGCTGCTGCGCGCGGCCAAGGCAGCCGATGTGCCCGCGATCCAGCTGCTGCTCGGCGCGGGCGCGCGAGTTGATCTGCCGAATATCTTCGGTCACACGCCGCTGATGGCAGCCTGTGGCGCCGGGCGCGGCAACAATCCCACGCGCGGTGGCCATCAGACCGAGGAGCAGGCCATCGAGGCCGCAAAGCTGCTGCTGAAGGCCGGCGCCGACGTCAACGCGCGCACGCGCGATGGCGATACCGCCGTGCATGGCGCCGCCATCCACGGCTGGAGTGGCCTGATCGAGGTACTCGCCGCGGCCGGCGCCGATCTCGATCTCACCGACAAGGACGGCATGACGCCCATCGATTACGCCATGGGCCGCTACCGTCCGCGCTATCTTGAAAACAAGGCCACGCCCTGGCCACAGACGGCTGAAACACTCCGTCGACTTGGCGCGAAGCGCGAGACGCCGAATCCTCCGGCTTGGCCGCCCATCGGTGTTCCACACATCACGGCGGAAGTGCCAAACTAGTCTGCAAGCGCAATCCAAGCGCGTGTAACGGGAGGACACATGCCGCGTCGATGGCACATGGGCTGCGCTGTGACGCTGTGCCTGCTTGGCATGTCTGCCCAGATCCTCGCGCGCGATCAGGTGCGGGTGGTCGGGTCCTCCACGCTGTTTCCCTTTGCCTCGCGCGTTGCAGAAGCGCTCGGGCGCCAGGGACGCTGGAAGACGCCGGTGGTTGAATCCGTGGGAACAGGCGGCGGCTTCCGCCTGTTCTGCGCAGGTGTTGGCGATGCCACGCCCGACATCACCGATGCCTCACGGCCCATGACCAGTTCAGAAGTCGCCGAGTGCGCGCGCAACGGCGTGGGCCCGGTGGTGGGGATCCGCGTGGGTCTGGATGGCATGCTGCTGGTCAACATGAAGAGCGCGTCAGCCTTTGCACTGACGCGCGAACAGCTGTATCGCGCGGTGGCGCGCCGCGTTCCGCGCAATGGCCAGCTGGTTCCCAATCCCTATCACCGTTGGCGCGAGATCTCCCCGGAGCTGCCGGATCTGCCCATCCGCATCTACGGACCCGCACCCAATCACGGCACGCGCGATGCATTCGTGGCGTTGGCCATTGCGCCCGCCTGCGAGCGCGTGCCCGAGGTGCGATCGCTGTCGCCGCTGGAACGGCAGGTGGCCTGCCAGGCACTGCGCGAAGACGGCGCATGGATCGACGTCAATGCCGATTACGCGGTGCTGCTGCGCCGTCTGCTGGCCGATCCGCAGGCACTGGGTGTGCTGGGTTTTTCCTACCTCGACAACAATCGCGACAAGCTAAAAGCCGCGCGCATAGAAGGGATCGACCCCACGCCGGAATCCATCGGCGCCTGGACTTATCCGCTGGCGCGGCCGCTGTTCATCTATGTGAAGCAGGCGCACATCGGACGCGTGATCGGCCTGCTGGAGTATGTGCAGGAATTCGTCAGCGAGCGCGCCAGCGGCGCGCGCGGCTATCTCATCGATCAGGGTCTGATGCCATTGCCGGAAGCGCAGCTGAGTGCTGAGCGGGCGAAAGTGCAGCAGTTGGCCGTGCGGCGCTGAAGCCCGCGGCGATTACTTCGACTTTCGAGGCACTCGCCGGGAAACCTGCCTGGTGCGTTTCAGCTTGGGGCGTAGCGTGGTGGCCTTTGCCTTCGCCTTTGGCATGACCTTCGCCTTGATTTTCGAGCGGGTCTTTCCTGCAGATCTTGCGGCCGGCTTGTTGACGACCTTGCCTGCCTTGCCGACTTTCTTCGGCGCCTTCGGTGGCTCGATTTCCACACGCGGCATGCGTCCGGCACGCTTGGGCAGCCTGCCTTCCCGGTGCAATTCAATCGCGCGCCACATGTACCAGGCCGCAGCGGAGCGATAAGGCTTCCAGCGCTCGCCGTACGCCAGCAATGCCTTGGGCCGTGGCATGCCTTTCAGTCCATAGGCCAATCGAAAGCCATGACGCACGCCGAAATCATCCACAGGCAGCACATCATGACGGCTGAAGTGGAACATCAGCAGCATCTGCACAGTCCAGCGGCCAATGCCGCGCACCGCTGAGCAACGTTCGATGATGGTTTCATCATCCAGTGCTGCCAGTGTCGCGTCGTCCGGAATGCGTCCATCCAGATAGTGCGCAGCCAGATCTTTCAGCGCCGCAATCTTCGCGAACGAGAAGCCTACGGCGCGCAAGGCTTCAGGTGTGTCGGCGGCCAGTTGAGCCGGGGTCGGAAACTTGCCGTCGTGCAAAGCCATCAACCGTTCGATGATCTTGCGAGCCACCAACCCGGAGATCTGCTGGTTGGCGATGGAGCGGGCCAGCACCTCAAATGCCGAGCCATGGTCGCCTCCAATAGTGGCGTACGGGGTCGAAATCGCAACAATCGATGCCACTACTGGATCTATTGTTTCGAAATGCGCAGCAATTTCCTTGCTCATGTCTTCCCCACCCCTGATTGTTCGATGCTAGGTCTGGCAGCGGGCGCAAAAATACGTGGATCGCTGCCCTTGGGTGCGATGCCGTATCGGCTCGCCGCATCGCCGGCAAGGCTGCCCGGCTCGCTCGTATACATACAGCTTCCGCTTGAAATAGCCGGGGTTGCCCTCGGCGCCCACATAGTCGCGCAGCGTCGTGCCGCCGTGCTTGATGGCCATGGTCAGCACCGCCTTGATCGCTTTCACCAGCGCTGCGCACTGCGCCAGCGTCAGTGATTTCGCTGCGCGTCCCGGCCGGATGCGCGCGCGGAACAGCGCCTCGCTGGCGTAGATGTTGCCTACGCCCACCACCAGCTGGCTGTTCATGATGGCCAGCTTGATGGCCACGCGCCGGCCGCGGCTCACGCGGAAGAGATACTTCGCATCGAAGGCTGCATCCAGCGGCTCCGGCGCGAGCTTCACCAGCAAGGGATGTTGGGCCGGATCGCCGGTGAGATGGTGCAGGCTGCCGAAGCGGCGTGGATCGTTGAAGCGCACCAGCCACCCGGAGTCCATTTCCAGGTCGAAGTGATCGTGAGTCTCGCGCGCGGTGCGGATCGGCAGCACACGCAGGCTGCCCGACATTCCCAGGTGCACCAGCAGGTGTCCGCGCTCCAGCGCGATCAGCAGATATTTCGCACGTCGCTGCACGCTGAGGATGCGCTGCCCTTCAGCCCACGCCGCCAGCTTCGCATCCACACGCCAGCGCAGCCGTGGCTCGTGCACGGCGAATTTCGTGATCAGCCGGCCGCTGACGTGCGGCTCGATGCCGCGCGCGGTGGTTTCGACTTCGGGCAATTCAGGCATGGCACAAGCATGCCATAAGCAAAAAACCCGCTGTAAAGCGGGTTCTTCGCGGACTAAGCAAGCTCCTGGAGATGGCGCTTACTTGATCTTGGTTTCCTTGTACATGACGTGCTTGCGCACGACCGGATCGTACTTCTTCGTTTCGATCTTCTCGGGATGCAGACGCTTGTTCTTCATCGTGACGTAGAAGTGGCCGGTGTCAGCCGACGACAGCAGTTTCACTTTCTCGCGCATGCTGGGCTCCTTACTGCTTGCCGCCAGCGGCGCGAAGCTTCGCGATCACGCTGTCGATGCCGTTCTTCTCGATGGTGCGCAGGGCATTGGTGGTCACGCGCAGCTTCACCCAGCGCTTCTCGTCCTCCAGCCAGAAACGCTGCACGTGCAGGTTCGGCAGAAAACGGCGCTTCTTTCTGTTATTGGCATGCGAGACCCGGTTACCCACCTTAGGTCGCTTGCCCGTGACTTCACACACGCGGGACATGGCTAAATCCTTCCAGAATCCACAAAAGAGGCCTTGCAGGCTCGAGGCCGGCAGAGCCAAAAAGGGCGTGCTTTATACCAGCCGGGCGGCCCGGCCGGCAAGGTCGAGGTTGGCATGGGGCCTGCGGGGCTCCGGCGGCCCGGCTCTTGTGCCACCTCGCTCCCTAGATTAACCCTCGCTCCGCAAAGGAGGCGCAGCGGTTATCCCCCACGATCAGGTGATCCAGCACCCGGATGTCTACCAGGCCAAGGGCGTCTTTCAGCCGCTGGGTGATGAGCTCGTCCGCCTGGCTGGGCTCGGCCACCCCGGAAGGGTGGTTGTGGGCGAGAATAACTGCTGCTGCATTGCAGCACAACGCCTGACGAACCACCTCGCGGGGGTGCACGCTCGCCCCATCGATGGTGCCCCGGAACAGCTCCTCGAAGGCGATCAGCCGATGGCGGTTGTCGAGGAACAGACAGCAGAACACCTCGTAGGGGCGATCGCGCAGCTGGGCCACCAGAAAATTGCGGGTGGATGCGGGCGACTCCAGCGCCGGCCCCGCGGCGACCTCCTGCTGATAATGACGGCGCGACAGCTCCAGCGCGGCCTGCAGCAGGCCATAGCGTCGCGCGCCAAATCCAGGCGTGGCGCGGCAACGCTCGCGCTCAGCGGTGATCAGTCCGCGCAGCGACCCGAACTGACGGATCAGCTGCCCGCCCAAGTCCACGGCGCTGGTGCCCCGGCAACCAGTTCCGAACAATACGGCCAGCAGCTCCGCATCAGTGAGCCGACCCGGCCCGTGGGTGAGCAGTTTCTCTCGCGGACGTTCCTGTTCCGGCCAGTCGCGGATGCTCATGGGGCGCCCGCCTTGCGATTAATGCGATGCATGTCGCACAGTTTCCGGGCGCTGGTAGCGGATCGCGATAAGCAAATCGCTTGTGGTCAATAGAAAACAGGCCGCATGCGCCGATAATTCGATGCATGAGCGGCAAACGCATCTTGCTGGGAGTCACGGGCGGCATCGCGGCATACAAGAGCCCCGATATCGTGCGCCGGCTGATCGAGCGCGGCGCCGAGGTGCAGGTTGTGATGACCGCCGGTGCGCGTGAGTTCGTCGCGCCACTGACCTTTCAGGCCGTCTCGGGCCGTGAGGTGCGCAGTGAGTTGTGGGATGAGAATGCCGAACGCGCGATGAGCCATATCGAGCTGGCGCGCTGGGCCGATCTCATACTCATTGCGCCAGCCACCGCTGATTTTCTCGCGCATCTCACGCATGGTATGGCCGACAATCTGCTGACGACGGTATGTCTGGCATCGAGCGCACCGGTTGCAGTAGCACCCGCCATGAATCGTTTGATGTGGTCGAACGCCGCGACGCAGGCGAATGTGGCGCAGCTGCGCGCGCGCGGTGTGCACGTGTTCGGTCCTGACAGCGGCAGCCAGGCCTGCGGCGAAACCGGCGAAGGCCGCATGATGGAACCCGCTGACATCGCAGCCGCCGCATTTGCAGTGCTGCCAGCCGAAGGTCCGCTGAAAGGCCGCAAGGTGCTGATCACCGCCGGCCCCACGCGTGAGCGCATCGATCCGGTGCGCTTCATCAGCAATCGCAGCTCGGGGAAGATGGGCTATGCCGTGGCGCAGGCCGCGCGCGATCGCGGCGCTGAAGTGGTGCTGGTGAGCGGCCCGGTCAATCTGTGTGCACCTGCGGGTGTGCGCAAAGTCTGCGTGGAGAGCGCGCAGCAGATGTACGACGCGGTCATGCACGAGGTCGCCGGCGCCGACATCTTCATCGGCACCGCTGCAGTGGCCGACTATCGTCCCGCGGCTCCCGCGGATCTGAAGATCAAGAAGACCAGCGACAAGCTCGAGGTCTGCATGGAGCGTACGGTGGATATTCTCGCCACCGTGGCGCAGCGCGCCGACCGGCCCTACACCGTGGGCTTCGCGGCCGAAACCAACAATGTGGAAGAGCATGCGCTGACCAAGCTCAATCGCAAGAACCTCGACCTGATTGCCGCCAACGAAGTAGGCGATGCCAAGGTGTTCGAGGCCGACGACAACGCGCTGACGCTGTTCTGGCCGAACGGCGGCCGACTGGCGCTGGGCGAGGGCGCGAAGACGGAGCTCGCCGCGAAGCTGATGGATTTCATCGCCGCGCGTTTCATCGAACGCACCGCGGCCAAGCCGAAGATCGCCGTCGTCCGTTAGGCCTTGTCGGCCGATGCTTGTCCGCTAAACTCAAGCGGATGCAGCAACTGAAAGTCCGCGTGCTCGATGCGCGCATCGGCACCACCTGGCCTTTGCCTACCTATGCCACCGCCGGGTCCGCAGGTCTGGATCTGCGTGCGATCATTGATGCGCCGCTTGAACTCGCCGCTGGTGCCGCGACGCTGATTCCCACCGGCATGGCCATCCACATCGACGATCCGGGCTATGCCGCGATGATCCTGCCGCGCTCCGGGCTCGGCCACAAAAACGGCATCGTGCTGGGCAACCTGGTGGGCCTGATCGACTCGGATTACCAGGGGCCATTGATGGTCTCCTGCTGGAACCGCGGCAATGCGACCTTCACCATCCAGCCCGGTGAGCGCATCGCGCAGCTCATCGTCGTGCCGGTGGCGCAGGTCGAGCTCACCGTGGTCGAGGATTTCGCCGCCACCGCGCGTGGTTCTGGCGGGTTTGGGCACTCGGGCCGAAGTTAGCGAAACCAAAGCGGGGGAATCATGAGAAGTATTCCAGTGCATGGCGCGTTGATCGGCGCTGTCTTGACGTTCGGCTATTCAGTCGCTGGCGTAGCTCAGTCGCCCCAGCCCAGGCCGGCCTTTGCCGGACAGACTCTTGCACCGGCGCCGTCAAAGCCATCGCCGGCGCTGAAGGTCGATACCATCGCTACCGGAGTGAACGGCTGGTCACTGGCCTTCCTGCCCGACGGTCGCTTCCTGGTCACCGCCCGCGGCGAGATGCGCATCATCGGCCGCGATGGCGTGCAGTCCGATGCACTGAAGGGTCTGCCGGTAATCAAGATGGTCGGTGCGCAGGGCCTGCACGATGTGGTGCTCGATCCGGACTTCGCGCGCAATCGCACGCTGTACTTCGCCTACTTCGCGCCGGTGGATGGCGAACCCGGCGGCAGCTTTCCGTTGGCACAGCTCTACGAAAATGTCTGGAGCGTGCCACTGGCGCAGCGCCGCGTGATGAAGATCGGCATCGAACGCGTGGCGCGCGCGACGCTTTCTGCCGATGCCAAGAGCCTCGAGAATGTGAAGACCATCGCCGAGGGCGCGGAGCGCCGCATCGCTCTGGCGCCCGATGGCAACCTGTTCGCCATCGGTTCCGATCGCTTCTGGCGTTACGAATCCAAGCTCGATGGCATGGAGCATGACTTCACCGCCGAGCCTGACATACGCCGTAATTTCTCCGGGCGTGTGCTGCGCGTGACGAAAGACGGCTGGATTCCAGCTGACAATCCCTGGCTGTCACGCGCCACCGTCGATGCGCAGACCTTCGCGCATGGCCTGAAGGATCCCGAGGGCGCAGCCATCAATCCGGCCACCGGCGAATTGTGGGTCACCGATCACGGTCCACAGGGGGGCGATGAGATCGACATCATCCGCGCCGGCAAGGACTACGGCTGGCCCGATGTGAGCTACGGCCGCCAGTACGACGCGCGTCAGGCCGACGGCCGCAAGAACGTGCTCGTCGGCAACGGCAAAACCTCCATGCCCGGCGTCGAAGAACCACGCTACTTCTGGGTGCCATCGATTGCACCGTCGGGCATGGCCTTCTACACCGGCAATCTGTTCCCCGAGTGGAAGGGCAATCTCTTTATCGGCGCCATGGCCGGCGCGGCGCTGGTGCGACTGGTGCTCGACGGCGACAAGGTGGTCGCCGAAGAACGTCTGCTCACCGACCTGAAAAAGCGCATCCGCGAAGTGCGACAGGGGCCGGACGGCGCGCTGTACATTTTTGCCGGTGATGCCTTGCTGCGCATCTCGCCTAAATAGCGGCCGCAGCGCCGAGGCAGTGGCGATGCTCAAGACGATCGGTGAATGGGGCAGGAGTCCCCCCGAATTCCTGCTGTGGTACGACCATTCCATGGCATCGCTCTGCGCGCTGGTTCCGCTGGTGGTGAGTGGCGTGCTCGATCATCTGGGCGATGAACCGCGTACCGCAGCGCAACTGGCCGCTGCTGCAG
>DATNCK010000130.1:0-2867 GCA_035571575.1 Steroidobacteraceae bacterium
TTGCCGGTGAGCAGGCCCGAGGCGAGCGGCGACCAGATGGTGGTGCCCAGGCCGAGTTCGGAATACAGCGGCGCGTATTCGAGCTCGACGCGCTCGCGATGCAACAGGTTGTACTGCGGCTGCTCCATCGTCGGCGGATATGATGTTGTTCCCGGATGCCGAAAACGCCACCTCCCTCGATCCCTGACGCGCATCGATGAGCATCGATCCCCGCGCCGTCGTGGCGCCGGATGCAAGCATCGCCGCCGATGTACACATCGGCCCCTTTGCAGTCATCGGCGCAGAGGTGAGCATCGGCCCGGGCTGCTGGATCGGACCGCATGCCGTCATCCAGGGGCCGACCCGCATTGGCGCGGGCAACCGCATTTTCCAGTTTGCGTCCATCGGTGCCGATCCCCAGGACAAGAAATACGCCGGCGAACGCACCGAACTGCACATCGGCGATCGCAATGTGTTCCGCGAATTCGTCACGGTCAATCGCGGCACGGTCACCGGGGCAGGCGTCACGCGCATCGGCAACGACAACCTGCTGCTGGCGTATTCGCATGTGGCGCACGACTGCGTGCTGGGCGACCACATCGTGATGTCCAATGCAGTGAACCTGGCCGGTCATGTGGAACTGGGCGACTGGGTGATCTTCGGCGGCTATGCCGGCGCGCATCAGTTCTGCCGCATTGGCGCCCATGCCTTCATCGGCAACAATACTTCGGTGCTGCAGGACATTCCTCCGTATGTGCTGGCCATGGGCCATCCCGCGGAGCCTCGTTCCGTCAACATCGAAGGACTGAAGCGCCGCGGTTTCAGTGAGGAACAGCTGCGGGCCATCCGCAATGCCTACCGTGCGCTGTACCGCAGCGACATGAAGCTGGAGGAGGCACTGGTACAGCTGCGCGTGATGGCGGGCGAGCAGGAGTGTCTGCAGCCGATGGTGGAGTTCATCGAGAAATCCGTGCGTGGCCTGGCGCGCTGAAGCGGTGATGGGCAGGGCGCTGACGATCGGCATGGTGGCGGGTGAAGCATCGGGTGATCTGCTCGGTGCTGCGCTGATCGGCGCGCTGCGCGAGCATTCCCCGGATATGCACTTCATCGGCCTGAGTGGCGAAAGGATGCGTGCCGCGGGCTGCGAATCACTCGGTGACAGCGAGGAGCTCGCGGTGATGGGTCTGGTGGAGCCGTTGCGTCACCTGCCGCGGCTGCTGCGCTTGCGTTCGCGACTGCGGCAAGAGTTTCTGCGGCGCCGCGTGGATGTCTTCATCGGTGTGGATGCGCCGGCTTTCAATCTGGGGCTCGCGCGCTCCCTCAAGCGGCGTGGCCTGGCCACTGTGCAGTACGTCAGCCCGCAGGTGTGGGCCTGGCGCCCGGGACGTGTGCCCGCCATCGCCGCTGCGGTGGATGCGGTGCTTTGCCTGTTGCCATTCGAGCCAGGATGCTACGCCGGGCACGCCGTGCGCGCGGAGTTCGTCGGTCATCCACTCGCCGATCAGATTCCAACTGAATCACAACGTGCCAGCGCGCGGCAGGCCCTGGGGTTGAACGATTCGGACTGCGTCATCGCGATTCTGCCCGGCAGCCGCATGGGTGAAGTGCAGCGGCTGGGTGCCGACTTTGCAGCTGCGGCACGCCTGCTGAGTGCGGCAACCGATCGTCCGGTGGTATTCCTCGCGCCCATGGCCTCTCCTGCCGTGGCCGCCGTGTTCGAAGCGCAGCGTCGCGCGGTGGGTGTTGAAATCCGTCTGCTGCAGCAGGGCGCGGATCAGGTGCTGGCGGCCGCCGATGCGGCCCTGGTGGCCTCAGGCACGGCCACGCTGCAATCGCTGCTGCATGGATGCCCCATGGCTGTGGCGTATCGGCTGGCGCCACTCACCGCATTTCTCGTGCGCAGCCTGAAGCTGGTGAGGTTGCGGCATTTTTCCCTGCCGAATCTTCTGGCCGGTGAGGAGCTGGTGCAGGAATTCTTTCAGCAGGATGTGCGGCCCGCGGCGCTGGCTGCCAGCCTGCAGCGGCTGCTCACCGATGCCACCGGCAATGCCGCCATGCGGCGCCGCTTCGACGATATTCACCGGCTGCTGCGCCGGAATGCGGCGGCGCGCGCCGCGCGCGTGGTGCTGGAGCTCGGCGCGGCGCGGGCGGCCGCTTGAGTGCGCTGGTGCGACTGGCCGGCGTCGATGAGGCAGGTCGCGGACCGCTGGCGGGCCCGGTCTATGCCGCTGCGGTCATACTCGATCCCACCCGTCGCATCCGTGGCCTGCGCGACTCGAAGGAGCTCACCGCGGAGCAGCGCGCGTCACTGGCCGCGCTTATCTGCGATCGCGCGCTGGCGTGGCGAGTCGCCTGGGCCGATGTCGAAGAAATCGACTGCCTCAACATTCTCGGCGCCACATTGCTGGCCATGCGCCGTGCTGTCGCGGGACTGTGCCAGCGCCCGACGCTGGTGCTGGTGGATGGCAACCAACTGCCGGCGCTGCGGGATTGCTGCGTGCATGCCGAAACCGTGGTGGGCGGGGATGCGACCGTCGAGGCGATCAGCGCGGCCTCGATTCTCGCCAAGCATGCGCGCGATGCGCTGATGCCGCAGCTCGATGCGGCGTATCCCGGGTACCAGCTACACCAGCACAAGGGGTACGCTACGCCGGCGCACCTGGATGCGCTGGCGCGGCTGGGGCCTTCCCCCCTGCATCGGCTCAGTTTTGCACCGGTTCAGGAAGCCAGGGCTGCCTGCGGAAAGTAAATGCAGAATTTCGTTCACCTCAGGCTGCACACCGAATTCTCGCTGCTCGACAGCGTGGTGCGCGTGCCCGAATTGATGCAGGCCACGGCCGCCGCGGGTATGGGTGCGGTGGGAGTGAGCGACGAGTGCAACCTGTTCG
>DATNCK010000131.1:0-2442 GCA_035571575.1 Steroidobacteraceae bacterium
GCTGGGCCCGCACCTGCGCCAGGTCGGGATTCTTCAATTCGCACATCGCCGCGATGTTCTGCTGACGCACGGCGCGGCGCGGATCATCGGCGTTGCCCAGTGCGGCCGAGCGCCCGTCGCGCATCACTGGCCTCGAAAGAGCTGCCACCTTGGCGCCGTGCTGGATCAGTTCCTTCAGCACATCGGCATGGCCCTGGTCGGCGGCCTGCATCAGCGCAGTGGTGCCCCGTTCGGTTTCACTGGCATTCACATCGGCGCCATGCTCGAGCAGTGCACGCACGGCTTCGACCTGGCCTGCGCGCGCAGCCAGCATCAGCGGACGGCGGCCCAGCGGCAGCTGTTCGTTGGCATCCGCACCGCCGTTGATCAGGGCGTGAATGACGGCGGCGTCACCGCGCGATGCGGCCAGCCAGAGAGGCGTCGCGCCGTTGTGGTTGGCCACCCCAGGCTTGGCGCCGGCCTTCAGCAGCAGTTCGGCGAGTTTTGCGTCGCCGCGATAGGCTGCCCATTGCAATGCCGTGGCGCCATCGGCCTGCTGTGCGTTCACGTCGGCGCCGCTCTTCAGCAGACGCTCGATCTCAGCATTGTTGCCGCGGCTTGCGGCGTCGGCCACTTCAGCTTGTGCGAACACCGCGCCGGCCATCGCCGCGAGCAGCACGGCGGAGAAGGTTTTGATTGCAAAGCGATGCATGCTGTTTTTCCGCAGGCTCACACCAGGCCAGGCAGACGTCCGGTGCTGTCACCCAGGCTGTCACGCTGGATGTCGAACTGGTCGAGAATACTGAGCAGCAGATTGCCGGTGGGCACCTGCTTGGTCGGATACGCCAGATGGCGACCGCCCTTCAGCTTGCCGTTGTTGCCGCCGATCAGGATGTGCGGCACGTCGTAGTGCACGTGCTGGTTCGGGTTGCCCATGTTGCTGCCGTACAGCAGCAGCGAGTGATCGAGCAGTGAGCCGTCGCCATCGGGAGTGTTGGCCAGCTTCTCGACGAAGTAGGCCATCATCTTCACGTGATACTGGTTGATCTTCGACAGCTGGTTGATCAGGTTCGGATCTTCGCCATGGTGCGAGAGCCCGTGGAATCCGGCTGTGGGCACGGCGCTTTCCGGGTAGGTACGGCCGGTGAGATCGCGCGCAAACAGCATCGTCCCGACGCGCGTGATGTCGGCCTGGAAGCCGAGTGCCAGCAGGTCGAACATGACCTTGATGTGCTGATCGAAGGACTGCGGAATGCCTACGGGCACCGCGAAGTTTTCCGGAGCGGCCGTGGTCGCGTGGGCGGCGATCTGCAGGCGGCGCTCGATTTCGCGCACGTTGTCGGTGAAGGCATCCAGACGGGCGCGATCCGGCGCGCTGACCTCGCTGCGCACGCCCTTGATCTTGTCATTGACCGAATCGAGGATGCTCTGATTGCGCTCGCGGCGACGCACGCGTTGTTCCGCGGTACTGCCGCTGCCGAACATGCGCTCGAATACCACCTGCGGATTCAGTTCCATCGGCAGCGGCGTCGTCGGCGATGCCCAGGCGATGGTGTTGGTGTAAACGCAGCTATAGCCTTCGCCGCAGTTGCTGGAACCCGAACCCGGGTCTTCCACCGAAATCTCCACCGACGGCAGCAGCGTTTCCTGTCCGTACTTGGCGGCGATGATCTGGTCGATGGTCTGTCCGGCGTAGACGTCTGCGCCCGCGGTCTTGCGGGGTTTGTCCGCGCACAGGAATGCGGCAGCGACCCAGTGGTCGGCCCCGGTTTCACCAGGAGGCGGCTCAGCCGAGCGCGAATGCAGGCCGGTCAGGATGTTCAGGTGTTTGCGGAACGGCTCCATCGGCTTCCAGATGAACGGCAGCTGCTCAGGCAACGCGCCGACTTTTTCCGGAATCCAGTAGCCGGGTGCCGCACCGTGGGGCACGAAGCCGCCGAAGAACCGCGGCGGCGTCTTTGCAGCCGTCTTGGCCTCTGCAGTCATGGCCGGGATCATGGCATCGAGCAAGGGAAGCGCCAGCGCGGCGCCGGCGCCCCGCAATACAGTGCGACGGCTGATGTGCTTCTTGGTGATGAACATAGGTTCATTCCCCTTTGGTCGCAGCCGCGGCAACCGTGGCTGGTTTCATGTTCGTGACGACTTTCATGTTCATGGTGAAGGCCGGACTCTGGACCACACCCATGATCAGTGATGAAAACCGGAAGTTGTCCTTCGCCGCGTTGCGCGACAGCGACCGGACCAGCGGCATGTCGTCGTACTCCAGGCCACGGCCAATGGCGTAGGTGAGTAACTTCTCGATCACCACTTCCGTGAACATCTCGCGCTTGCGTACCGACAGGTCGCGCAGGCCCTTGATGCCTTCGACGCGGGTGCCGTCGGTTACGACGCCGACCACATCGATCGGGCTGCCGACTTCGGTCGTGCGCCACTGGCCCACGGCGTCGAAGTTCTCCATCGCCA
>DATNCK010000132.1:0-18165 GCA_035571575.1 Steroidobacteraceae bacterium
GATTTCACGCTTGCGCAAATCACCGGTCGAGCATGGGCCACAGCATGACGACGTTCACCTACTGGTCAGCCTGACGGGACTACAGTCGGGATTCGTGAAGGATCACGGCTTAGGCGCTCAAGCGACTGAATAACTTGACTAAATCATCCCCCATTCATCTGGTCCAGCTCACCGACACGCATCTGTTCTCGGATCCCGCCCGCGCGCTGCGGGGCGTGGCGACGCTGCCGGCATTGCGCGCCACGCTGACGGCCGCCCGTGATGAGCTGGCACGCTGCGACGCCATCCTGGCAACCGGCGACCTGGTACAGGACGACCCGGGCGGCTATCCGCATTTCCGCCGCGAGTTCGAGACGCTGGGGAAACCGGTGCTGTGCATTCCCGGCAATCACGACGATCTGAAGGCCATGCATGCGGAACTGTCGCAGGCGCCCTTCCAGCTGGGTGGCGTCTACGACGCTGGTACCTGGCGCGTGGTGCTGCTCGACAGCACGATTGCGGGTGAAACCGGTGGCGCGCTCAACGATGCTTCCCTGCAGCTGCTCAACGATGCACTGGCCAGCGCCCCAGCGCGCCACGCGCTGGTGTGCCTCCACCATCACCCGGTGCCGATGAAGAGCCGTTGGCTGGATACCGTTGGCCTTGCCAACCCCGGTGACTTCTTCGAAGTGCTGGGCCGGCATCCGCAGGTACGTGGCGTGCTGTTCGGGCATGTGCACCAGGAGGTGGACGAGGTGCGCGACGGCCTGCGCATCCTGAGCACGCCGTCGACCTGTTCGCAGTTCAAGCCACACTCGGATGACTTCGCCACCGACGATTCTCCGCCGGCGTGGCGCACGCTGCTGCTGCATGCCGACGGTTCGATCGAAACCCGCGTGACGCGGCTGTAGCCGGTTCAGCGCTGGCGTAGCGCTGCCAGCAGTTTGGCGTGCAGTCCGCCGAACCCACCGTTGCTCATGATCAGCACCTGATCGCCATCGCGCAGATCGGCGTTGAGCCGCTGCAGCAGCGCATCCACAGTCGGTTCGGTAGCCGCCTTCGGGCCCAACGCGCGGGCCACTGCGCCCGCATCCCAGCCCAGATCGGGCGGCGCAAACAGATACACCGCATCGGCGCCCTGCAGACTGGGCGCCAGCGTGTCCTTGTGCACCCCCATGCGCATGGTGTTGGAGCGCGCTTCCAGCACGGCGACCAGCCTTGCGCCGCCAATGCGGCGGCGCAGACCGTCGATGGTGGTGGTGATGGCCGTAGGGTGATGCGCAAAATCGTCATAGATGCTGATGCCCGCCGCCGTGCCGGTGAGCTCCATGCGTCGCTTCACGCCGCGGAAACTTCCCAGCGCCTCGATGGCCTGCGCCACCGGCACGCCGGCGTGACGAGCCGCCGCAATCGCAGCCAGTGCGTTATCGACGTTGTGCCCGCCCAGCAGCGACCATTCCACCGTGCCCTGCGACGCGCCGTCGAGCAGCACTTCGAAGCGGCGGTGATCGGCGCCAGTGAGGCGCGTAGTCCAGCGCACACCGGCCGCACTGCCAGCGGCATCTGGGGCCGCGAATCCCTCGCGCGCCGTCCAGCAGCCGCGCGCGATGACATTGTCGAGGTTGGCATCGGCCGCGTTGTGCACGATGAGCCCACTGCCCGGCACGATGCGCAGCAGGTGACTGAACTGCCGCTGGATGGATTCCAGATCCGGGTAGATATCCGCGTGATCGAATTCGAGGTTGTTGAGGATGAGCGTGCGCGGATGGTAGTGCACGAATTTCGCGCGCTTGTCGAAGAAGGCCGTGTCGTATTCATCGGCCTCGATGACGAAGAACGGCGCATTGCCCAGCCGCGCGCTCACATCGAAGTTGCCGGGTACTCCGCCGATCAGAAACCCCGGGGCGAGACCGGCGTGGTCGAGAATATGCGCCAGCATGCTCGACGTGGTGGTCTTGCCATGCGTGCCCGCCACCGCGAGCACCCATCGGTCGTGCAACACGGCACGCGCCAGCCACTCAGGGCCGGATGCATAGGGAATGCCGCGTTCCAGCAGCGCTTCCACCACCGGCTTGCCGCGCGACATCACATTGCCCACCACCACCACATCGGGCGCGGGTTCGAGCTGTGCCGCGTCGAAGCCCTGCACCACTTCGATGCCCAGCGCAGCCAGCTGCGTGCTCATCGGCGGATACACGTTCTGGTCGGAACCGGTGACGCGATGACCGGCAGCACGCGCTATGGCGGCAATACCGCCCATGAAGGTGCCGCAGATGCCCAGGATGTGTACGTGCATGCTCGATTCCCGTATCAATCAGCCGGCAGCAGCCGGTGCCGCAGGCAGCACGCTGGCGATGACCTGCAACGCGACAAACTGGCTGGCAAAGGTCACCAGCACGCAGGCAAACATGGGCCAGTCCGTCGCGGAACGCAGGATGCGCGCCAGTATCACCAGCACCCAGATGGCCACCACCAGCGCGACGAATGAAGCCGGCGCCTGCCAAGTGGGATCGCGCTGGTAAGTGGAGAAGAACCAGCCTGCGAACACGAGCACAGGTGAGAGTATGACCTGTACTCCGAACACGGCGGTCGCCGTCTGGAAGAAGCGCTCGGGCCTGCCAGCAAGCCGCAACATTCCGCCGTACCACAACAGTGTGAAGATGATCTCGATGGCCAGGGGAAATGCCAGATTCACTCCGGTAGCCGGACCCAGCGCAGAGACCACCAGATCGGGCACCACCGACAGCGCGATCATCGCCAGCAGCAGCGGCACCGAGACCGGCAGGTCTTCAGGACCATTCTTAAGCCGCGCGATGCCGACAAAGACGCGCAGCGCCGTTGAGAACTGTGTGGAAAACTGGTCGCTCAAGTATCGCCTCGATGGGTAGACTAGAGCCTGTCTACATCAAGGGCGTGATGGTGCGAACAGGCCGTCGCATTCTACATGAGCCTCGAGATCGTCTCCGATAGCGCGCGCCTGGCTGAAATCGCCGCGCAACTGGCCCACGCGCCAGCCATTTCCCTCGACACGGAATTCCTGCGCGAACGCACCTACCGTCCGCAGCTGTGCCTGCTGCAGCTGGCCGGCAATGGCATCGCCTGCTGCGTGGACCCGCTGGCCGGCATGTCGCTCGAGGCATTGAAGCCGCTGCTCAGCGGGTCACAGCCGAAAATCCTGCACGCGGCCCGACAGGATCTGGAAGTGCTGTGGCCGCAGTTCGGACAGCTCAGCGCGATCTACGACACGCAGGTTGCCGCCGCACTGACTGGCATGCCGGCGCAGATCGGCTACAGCGAACTGGTCCGCCGGCTGCTGGGCATCACGCTGGCCAAGGCCGAGACCCGCACCGACTGGTCGCGTCGCCCTCTGTCAGCGGCCCAGCTGCAGTATGCGATCGACGATGTGGTGCATCTGCAGGCGCTGCGTGAGGCACTTGATGCCGAGATCGAGCGCCTGGGTCGCCGCGCCTGGCTCGAAGAAGAACTGCGGGATCTGACGCGGGCCGATCGGCTGTTCGTCGATCCGGAAAAGGCGGTGGAAAAGCTGCGCTGGAACGGCGAGCTCGATCCGGACCGCGCACGCCTGGCCCAGAAGCTGGCCGCGTGGCGCGAACAGCGCGCCATCGATCGCGACCGCCCGCGCAGCTGGATACTCGATGACTCCGCGCTGCGCGGCATCGTGCTGCGAGTGCCGCGCAGCAGTGCAGAGCTCTCTGCGGTAACCGATCTGACTCCGGGATTCGTCGAGCGCAGCGGTGAGGCTGTGCTGCAGGTGATTGATTCGGCCGCGCTGCCGGCGACACTGCCGCCACCGGCGCAGCGACCACGACCGGACCCGGTGCTGCAGGCTCGCGTGAAGCGCCTGGGCGCCGCTGTGCAGGCCCGGGCGCAGCAACTGTCGCTGGCGGCGGAATTACTGGCCACGCGCCGCGACCTGGAAAGCATCGCACGCGGTACAGCGGTGAGTGAAGTGCTGCAGGGCTGGCGCGCCGCCGTGCTCGGCGATGCGCTCAGCGCGGCACTGCAGGACTGATCTACTTCTTGCGCGCGGCCGTCTTGCGGCGCGCGGTCTTCCGCGGCGCGGACCGGCGCGCCACCTTGGCCTTGCTCTTGCCGGATCGCACTACTTTCGCCGCGGCTTTGCGCTTCGGCGCGGTACGCGCAACTTTCTTCTTAGCCTTGGCTTTCTTCTTCGATTGCGCTTTATTCTTTGCCGGCGCCTTCTTCTTTGCCACAGTCTTGGTCTTGGTCCTGGCCGCCACTGTGCGCTTCGCGGTCGTCTTCGCCGGCATGCGCACCTGGCGCGCAGCAGAGGCCGTGACCACCGGCGCGGTGAGCACATGCACCAGCAGCGCAGTGATGGCGTCGATCTCGCCCTGCGCGTCGATGGACTGCAGCAGCCCCTGCTTCGCGTAGTACTTGAGCAGCGGCCGCGTCTGCGATTCGTAGACCTTCAACCGCTCGACCACGGTGGTCTCGTTGTCATCGGGACGCTGGTACAGCGCCGGATGATCCGGACAATTCGGGCACACCAGTGCCGCACCGACGGGCATCGAATAGATGTTGTACACGCGGCCGCAGGTCTGGCAGCTGCGCCGGCCGGCGATGCGCCGCGTCAGCTCCGCATAGGGCACATCCATCTGGACTACGGCAGTCAGCGGCTTGCCTTCCTGCGCCAGCATGACGTCGAGCGCTTCGGCCTGCGCGATGTTGCGCGGGAAGCCGTCGAGAATGAAGCCATTGGCCACGTCGGCATCGGCCAGGCGTTCCCGGATCATGCCCAGCACGATCGAATCATCCACCAGCTTGCCGGCGTCCATGGCGCCCTTCGCCGCGACGCCCAGCGGCGTGCCGCGCGCCACTGCGGAACGCAGCAGATCGCCGGTGGAAATCTGCGGAATGCCGAAGCGCTGCACCAGACGCTGCGACTGTGTGCCTTTGCCGGAGCCCGGGGCTCCCAGAAGAACAATGCGCATGAGACCCGTTGTTGTCGTTGAACGTCGGGGCACAGTACCGATACGCTCTGCGCCGGTCAAACCAGAGACTGCCGGAGTCAACATGAGCAAGCCCAGGAAGAAGGTGGCGGCCGCCCGACCACGCAATGCCTTCTATGCACAATCCGGTGGCGTGACGGCGGTCATAAATGCCTCGGCAGCAGGTGTCATCGACGGCGCGCGCGTGCAGCGCCGTTTCATCGGCAAGGTGTATGCCGGACGGCATGGCATCGTTGGCGGGCTCAACGAGGATCTCATCGATGTCGGCGCTGAATCGCCCGCCACCATCAGGGCGTTGCGATACACGCCGGCCGGCGCCTTCGGTTCGGCGCGCTTCAAGCTCAAGGGCCTGGAGCAGAACCGCGCCGAGTACGAACGCCTGATCGAAGTCTTCAAGGCGCATGACATCGGCTATTTCTTCTACAACGGTGGCAACGACTCCATGGACACCGCGCTGAAGGTGTCGCAGATCGGCGAGGCGCTGGGCTATCCCATCACCTGCGTTGGCGTACCCAAGACTGTGGACAACGATCTGCCCGTAACCGACTGCTGCCCCGGTTTCGGTTCGGTGGCCAAATACATCGCCATCTCCACTCGCGAGGCAGCGCTCGACGTGGCATCGATGGCGCGCACCTCGACCAAGGTGTTTGTGCTGGAGGTGATGGGGCGTCATGCGGGCTGGATTGCCGCAGCGGGTGGCCTTGCCGGCGAAAAGCCGAATGATCCGCCGCAGGTCATCCTGTTCCCCGAAATCGCTTTCGACGAAGCGGCCTTCCTCACCAAGGTCAAGGGCAGCGTCGATACCAATGGCTACTGCGTCATCGTCGTGTCCGAAGGCGTGAAGCACACGGATGGGAAATTCCTTGCTGAGGCCGGCACACGTGACGCCTTCGGCCACGCGCAGCTCGGCGGCGTCGGTCCGGTGATCGCGCAGCTGGTGAAGGAAAAGCTGGGCTACAAATATCACTGGGCCGTGGCCGACTACCTGCAGCGCGCCGCGCGGCACATCGCCTCGAAGACAGATGTGGAGCAGGCCTATGCGGTAGGACGTGCGGCGGTCGATTACGCAGTGCGCGGCATGAATGCGGTGATGCCGGCCATCATCCGCAAATCCTCGAAGCCCTACCGCTGGAAGGTGGAACCGGTGCCGCTTTCTGCGGTGGCCAATGTCGAGAAAAAGGTGCCGCGGGATTTCATCACCGCGGATGGCTTCGGCATCACCACCGCCTGCCGCAAATATCTCACCCCGCTGATCGCTGGCGAAGACTACCCTCCCTACAAGGATGGCCTGCCGGCCTATGCGCGCATCCGTGGCAAGGCGGTGAAGCGCAAGCTTTCCACCGAGTACAAACCGTAAGAGAAAGACTTTCGGATGATAAAAAAGCCGGACGACCCATGTCGTCCGGCTCGCAACAACCGCGTGCTTACTGCGCCGGCGGTGTTGCAGCAGGAGCCGGTTCGTCCTTCTTCACCGACGCACCCGCCTTGCCACTGGTGCTGTTGAACAGGCCCGAGCGATCGGCGCTGGTAGTGGACTCGCCGTTGCCATTCGCATTCACGGTGCGACCCATGACGTGCTTCTCCGCACTGGCCGAACCCGAACCATTCAGCAGCAATCCGCCCGCAGGCTGAGTCTGCGGCGGCGAGGCCGTCTGCGTAGCGCCCTGCGCAGCTCCACCGGTCTGGGTGGCAGAGTCGGCGGCGCGATGGCCCGCTGCCACGCTGGCCGAATGTGCGCTCTGCACCGTTGCATCCGTAGCACCGCGGGCTGAATCCACTCGCGAGCGGGCATTGCCCGCCGCCGTAGCAGCCGCTTCATGCGTGCGGCCACCAGCCTGCTGCGTGCGATCGCGCAGCGAACCGAAAGTGCCGCTGGTGTCGAATGCACCGCCACCTGCAACACTGCCAGCGCCGCTGATGCCGCCGCCACCCAGCGATCCGCCCAGCGTGCCATTCATGGCACCGCCCAGTCCGCCACCCAGTACCTGCGCACCCGCAGGCAGCGAGGCCACCAGCAGCGCACCCGCCACGATCGTCAGCACATTGCGATTGATGTTCATGTCAGCTCTCCGTGAGTAGTTGTCCCTCACTGAGCACTACGAGGCCGGGTGCGCATTCCATCCCTTGCCGCATGATTTTTTTTGTTTGACTTATTGCGGCGCCAGGCGCCCGGAGAAATGCGCAGCGTCGGTGCGCAGGTCCATGCCTACGACCCCATAGCCATAGCGGCGGTCACGACCCTTCTTGCCCACGTCCACCGCCGAGGCCGCGAGCTGCCGCACCACTTCGTCAACGACAGCGGATTCTTCACGCGCCAGCAGAGCCGCCAGCAGCCCCGCTACCAGAGGCGACGCATAGGAAGTGCCGCGCACGGCGGCATAGGTTGCCCCTGGTATTGCAGCCAGCATGTCGGCACCCGGCGCGGCAAATCGCACATGCTCGCCACCGCTGGCTTCCATCAGTATCTTTTCATGAGCATCCACCGCAGTCACCGCCACGACGCCGGGATACGCCGCTGGAAACAGCGGCGCCGCGTTGGGGCCATCGTTGCCCGAGGCGGCAACCACGACGATGGATTGCGCCAGCACCTTGCGGATCACCGCCGCGAGCACGGCGTTGTCTGGTCCCACCACACTCATGTTGATGACACGCACCTTCGCGCCCATCAGCTCCGCAAGTCCGAGCACGATGTCACGCACACGCCCACCCGGTGCACTGCTGCCGCAATACACATCCACGGACACCAGCTGGGCACCGGGCGCGGCACCGTGGAATTCGGGCGATCTACCCACGAACAACGAAGCCACGGCAGTGCCATGCATGCTGGGCAGGGGCTTGCCGCTGCAGCCTGAAGTCTGCGGCCGCTGTGTGGCGAACACGGGATGTTCAGCATCCACTCCCCCGTCGATGAGCCCGACGCGGATCGGCACGGCTTCGGGAATCGTGCCGCTGTGTACGGCATGCGCCGCGCCAGCTGCTGCCTGCGCTGATTCCACGAACAGATGATCGAAGTCGTAGCTGCCGCCAGGATCTGCCGCGCGCAGTTGTTGCAAGGCCTGCTGAGTGGACAGTCCGTTCGGCACCAGCAAGGTGACGACGCGATCACCCAGCGGCTGCAGCGTCTGGTCGCTTTGGATCTGAAAGCCGCGCGCCTGCGCCTGTTGCAACGCCTGATCGGAAGGCGACAGCGCCAGGACCACAGCACGCACCACGGGAGCGCCGCGCGGATCACGCTCCACCTGTCCGGGATAACGGCGCAGCAGCTCGCGGGCCCGCAGCCGCACTGATGAAACCACGGGCTGCTGTACCACGCGATCCACATCGCGCAGCAGCGACCCGGGTTGCGGCAAGGGCAGCGGCAGCTGCGGGGCAGGTAGAGTCGGCAGCGCGATCTGCGCCGGCGCCGGCACAGCGAGGCCCAGCGCAGCCGACACCAGCACGATGCGAACCAACCCGTTCATGCGACAACGTTAACCCGCGTGCGCCCGTGGGCCCATCGATATATTTGTGTTTTGTGATGGAAGATAATTGGGACCGTGAACGTAGTAGCCATGTACGGGCATCGGGATTGAGCGACAGCATCGCCTTGCTGCGGCAGACGCTGCCTGCAGTGCTGCCGCGCCTGCGCCGGTTCGCGCGCACCCTGACACGCGATGTGCAGGATGCCGACGATCTGGCGCAGAACGCCATCGAACGGGCGCTGCTGCGCGCCGCACAGTGGCGCGCGCCACCACCGGGTGCCACAGCGGAGCAGATCGAAGCCTCAGTGAGGAGCTGGATGTTCGGCATCGTGAAAAACGCCTGGATCGACAATCGCCGCGCCCACAAGCGCGAACGCGCGGTGGTGGGCGGCGATGAGGGACTGGACGACGTGGCCGACGTGGCGCAGTCCTCAGTGCAGGACCAGCTGTCGATTGCCGCGGCGCTGCAGCGCCTGCCCGAAGAGCAGCGACTCAGCGTGTCACTGGTCCTCGTCGAAGGACTCTCCTATCAGGAGGCAGCCGACATCATGGAGGTGCCCGTCGGCACGCTCACCAGCCGCCTGTCGCGTGCGCGCGAGGCGCTGGCGGTGATGCTGGGCGGCGCAGAGAACGCATCATGAGCGCCGCCGCTTCCTGGAGTGATGCGCAGATCCACGCTTACGTGGATGGCGAACTCGACGCCGACGCTGCGGCAAGGCTTGCCGCCGACAGCCGCCATGATGCAGTGCTGGCCGCGCGCATCGCGCAGCAGCGCGAGCTGCGATCCCTGCTGCGCGGCACATTCGATCCGGTGCTCGAAGAACCTGTGCCGCAGCGTCTGCGCGATGCGCTGACCGCGTCCGCGCCGGGCGCCGCCGTTACACCCATCGGCGCGGCGCAGAAGCAGCGCGCGCGCGCACGACCCGCCTGGGCGCTGCGTGAATGGGGCGCCATCGCAGCCACACTGGTATTGGGTGTACTGATCGGAACGCTGGTGATGCGCCAACCGGGCGGTCTGCCGCTGGAAATGGCGCAGGGTCGGTTGGTGGCACGCGGGAAACTCGACACGGCCCTGTCCAGCCAGTTGTCTGGTTCCGCGCCCGACGCCGCGATACATGTGGGCCTGAGTTTCCGTGCCGCCAATGGCGCCTACTGCCGCACTTTCAGCCAGCGCGGCGGACCTGCAGGCATTGCCTGCCGCAACGCACGCCGCTGGTCGGTGCAATTGCTCGACGGCAGCGCTCAAGCCGAAGCGGCCGGCGATTACCGCCAGGCCGGATCCGCATTGTCACCGGCCATGCTCGGCGCCATCACTGCGCTGGGCGGTGGCGAGGCGCTGACCACTGCGCAGGAACAGCAGCAACTGAGCGTTGGGTGGCAATGACGAGGTAGATGCCTCTGGTAGCATGAGCCGCGACACGAACTCGGCGCTATCCAGAAGAAGCATGTCTCCCAAAGCCAAATCTGAGTCCAGCCCCTCGCGCGCCGGGAAGAGTTCGCGTCGCGCGGAGTTCCTGACCCCGAACGAAGTGGCGGATCGACTGCTGGTCGCGCCCGTCACCGTGCGTCTGTGGGCCAACCGCGGCCTGCTGCCGTCCGAAACCACGCCTGGCGGCCATCGGCGCTTTCGCGCCCAGGATGTCGAAGACTTCATCGCGCGTCGCCGCCAGCTGCAGGAACAGGGCAACTCCGGCCTGTCGCGCATCCTGCTGATCGACGACGACGAACGCTACACGCAGGCCCTGGGCACCGTGCTGACGGCGCGTGTTCCGGGTCTGTATGTCGAAACGGCTGCGGATGGGTTCACAGCCGGCATCAAGTGCGAATCGCTGCGCCCCGATGTCGTGACACTGGATCTGCGGATGCCGGGCATGAACGGCATCGAGGTCTGCCGACTGCTGCGCAGCATGTTCGGCAACGAACGGCCACGCATCGTGGTGCTGTCAGGCCTGCTGAGCGAAAGCGACATCCAGCAGGCGCTGGCTGCCGGGGCCAACAGCTGCATCGAAAAAACCGCCTCCACCCCGACCTTGCTGCGGGAATTGGGCATCCCCGGATGATGTAAAACTGGCGGCCCGGTTTCTGGGAAATCCGTCACTATCGCCCAAGTCGATCAAATCGCTAATTGCGCTACATTGGCGCCATGAAAGCGAATGTCGGTCAGCCGCTCCTGAAGAGCCCAAGCAAGAAATTGGCGCTGCTGTCATCTCTGGCTCTGGTTTCCAGCTGGACTGCTGCTTCTGCCGCAGATTTAGAGGTGCACGGCTTCGGCACCATCGGAACCGCCTATGTGGACAAGCCTGAGGGCTGGGCCTACGCGCGCTCGCTCAATCAGCGTGTCAACGACAATAAATTCCGTCTCGACCTGGATTCGGTCGTGGGCGTGCAGATCAACTACCAGCCCTCACCAACTTTCGAAGTCGTGGCCCAGGCGGCGGCATCGCGACTGGATGGGGACGCGGAACACAACGACTACCTCGAACTGGGTTTCGTGGGCTGGCACCCGGATCCGGACTGGAGCGTGCGCCTGGGTCGGGTGAATCTCGACGCCTACATGATCTCGGATCATCGTGTGGTCGGCTTCTCGTACCAGTTCATCCGGCCGCCCGTCGAATACTACTCGCGCATGCCCACGTCGCTCGACGGCGCGGACGTTTCGCGCACCTGGACCATCGATGGGGTGCAGTGGCGTACCAAGCTGTTCATCGGGCGCACCGAGAATGGACCAGGCGACACACGCCTGACCCTCTGGCCGGTGATCGGCCTGGTGGGATCGCGTGAATCCGATGGGCTGCTGCTGCGAATCAGCGCGCTGCACGGCCGCACCAGGAACGACATTCTCGCCCTGCAGCCACTGACACAGGCCCTGCAGCAAATGCGGGCACTGCCAGTGCCGTCCGTTGCGATGGATGCGGCGCAGATGCAGTCGGCGCTGAGCACCCACGGCATGCGCACCAACTACATAGCGGCGGCAGTGGCCTACGACCGCCACGACTGGCTGCTCACCGCCGAGGCCAATCGCTCGAAGGCCAAGGGCATGCCCTGGGTCAGCTTTTCATCGGGCTATATCAGCGCGGGCCGCCGCTTCGGCGTGATTTCTGCTTTCGTGACCGAGAGCGTCACACACCGCGATAGCGCGGCCAGGCCGGCACCGGACTGGGCGACGCCGCTGGGGGCGTTCGGGCCACAATTGGCGCAGCAGGCGCAGCAACTCGCCTATGGCGCCGCTGCTGCCATCAACACCATGGCCACTGATCAATCTGCCACCTCCGTCGGCGCACGCTGGGATGCGGCGTCCCGGCTCGCATTGAAAGTGCAGTGGGATCATATCCGCTCGCGCAACCAGGGCAGCGCGCTGTGGTTCGGTGCCAATGGTCAGCGTGGTTCCGCGAATGTGGTGGCAGTCGCCGCGGACTTCGTGTTCTGAGCCGCGCCATGCGAATCCCCTCCCTGTTTCTTGCCGTGCTGATGCTGGCGGCCCCCGCTGCACGCGCCGACTACTACGTCGTGGTCAGCGAGCGCAATCCGGTGACCATGCTGTCGCAGAAGGAGGCGCTGCAGATCTTCATGGGTCGCAGCCGGAATTTTCCGGATGGCCGTACCGCCACCGCCTGCGACATCGGCGACGAAGCGCTGCGCGCCGGCTTCTACCGCTCCCTCGGCGGCATGAGCCTCCCGCAAGTGAACAGCTACTGGGCGCGACTGATGTTCTCGGGGCGCAGCCTGCCCCCGCAACGCATGGAAAGTGAGTCGGCGATGGTGGAGCGGATCGGCAGCGACCCGACCGCCATTGGCTGGCTGCCCCAGGCGCCCAGGCAGAAGGGGCTCCGTACCGTACTGGTTCTGCCGGAAGTACCATGACTCCAATCTGGCGCCGCGGCAGCCTGCAGATGCGCTTCGCGCTGGTCATCGCGGCCGCGGTGCTGTGCTTCTGTCTCGTGGCCGGCACATTGACCTACCAGGTCACTCGCGACCGGACCACCTCAGAGAGCCTGGATGTGCTGGCCGGTCTGTCGCGCGCGGTGGAAAACACGGTGGCCATCGGTGCCTATGCGCGCGATGACCTGCTGCTGGGCGAAGTGGCCGACGGCCTGGCAGGCAACGAATTGGTCGCCGCCATCGAGGTACGCTCCACCACGGGCGCCGTGCTCGCGCGACGCTCCGCCGCCGGGGCGCCGCATACGCGCCCAGATCTGAAAGTCGAATCGCAGCTGGTGTCTCCCTTCAGCCCCCGTGAACCGGTGGGTTCGCTGGTGATCTGGGGCAATGCGGCCAGCATGAGTCAAAAGGCTTCGAAGGAGGCGCTGACGCTGGCCAGCCTCATGGTCGGCCAAGGCGTGCTCATTGCGCTGCTGCTGTATGCATTTGCCGCCCGGCTGGTTTCACGGCCGGTGGTGCAACTGGCCAGTCAGCTCGATGCCATGCAGCCCGGGACGGAGCAGCGACTGGCGCTGCCCGGAAAACACCGCGACGATGAGATCGGCACATTGGTGCGCGGCGCCAACCGCCTGCTCGAAGCCACGACCACCGCACTCGATGGCGAGCGCCAGCTGCGTGCCGAGATCGAGCAGGTGGTCGAGCGCCGCACTTCGGAACTGCGCATCGCCAAGGAGCAGGCCGAGATGGCCAGCCGCGCCAAGAGCATGTTCCTGGCCACCATGAGTCATGAGATCCGCACGCCGCTGAATGGCGTGCTGGGCATGAATGAATTGTTGATGCACAGCGAGCTGGATCCGCGGCAGAAGGAATGGGCCCAGGCCGTGCAGGGCTCCGGACAACACCTGCTGGGCGTGATCAACGACATTCTCGACTACTCCAAAATCGAGTCGGGACAGATGGAACTGGAGACTGTGGACCTGGACCTGCCGGCCCTGGTGCACGACGTGCTGGCAATGTTCGCCCACGCTGCCGAGAGCAAGGGCGTGGAGCTGGTGGCTCACTATGCGCAGCATGATCCCACGCTGACCAAGGTGTGCGGCGATCCGCTGCGTCTGCGCCAGGTGCTGGCGAATCTGGTGGGCAACGCCGTGAAGTTCACCGACAGTGGCGAAGTGCTGGTGAACGTTTCGCGCCAGCGTGCGCTCGACGGCAACATCGCCATCGAAATCGTGGTGCACGATACGGGCATCGGCATCGACGGCGCCGCCCAGACCGGCATCTTCGAGTCCTTCTCGCAGGCCGATGGTTCGACCACACGCCGCTTTGGCGGCACCGGCCTCGGCCTTGCGATCTGCCGCCGGCTGCTGACACTCATGGGTGGCTCGATCAGCGTCGACAGCACGCCCGGCGTGGGTTCACGCTTCACGGTTCGCCTGTCGCTGCCGCCGGCGCTGGTTCCCTACCGGCGGCTGGTCGATGGCCGGCCACTGGCCGGCAACAGCGTGCTCATCGTCGACGACAACCGTGCCAATCGCACCATGCTGCGTGAGCTGCTGCAGGCTTATGGCATGACGGTGAGTGAAGCTGGCAGCAGCCACGAGGCGCTGGCGCTGCTGGAGGAAAAGCTGCGCATCGATCCGCAAGGCTGGCCGGACATGGCCATCATCGACCGGCAGATGCCGCAGGTGGATGGCCTGCAACTGGCACAGGCCATACGCGCGCTGCCCAGCGCCGAGCCCCTGCCACTGGTGCTGCTGACTTCCCGGATAGCCACCGTCGATGAAGCCGAGCAGCAGCGCCTGGGCATCCACCGTCACCTGAACAAGCCTGTGCGGCGCGAAGAGTTGCTGATTGCTCTGTGCGGCCTGCTGGGCGTCGACGCGCGCCTGCCCGGCGCAAAGGAACCGTCCCGCAGTGACGCCGCGCAGATGCGACTGCACGGCACGGTGCTCATCGCCGAGGACAACGAGATCAACCAGAAGGTGGCCAGCGCGATGCTTGCCGCCCTGGGCCTGAAGTCGGCCATAGCACCTGACGGCAAGGTGGCAGTGGACCGGGTGCGCGTCGAGAAATTCGATCTGGTGCTCATGGACTGCCAGATGCCTGTGATGGACGGCTATGCCGCCACCGCCGGCATCCGCGCCCTGCCCGGCGATCGCAACCGCATTCCCATTCTGGCGCTGACCGCCAATGCCCTGCAGGGCGATGAGGCGAAGTGCCTGGCCGCCGGCATGGATGGATTTCTGACCAAACCACTGACCTTCCAGAGCCTGGCGACGGCGCTCAGTCGCTGGCTGCCCGGCGCCGCGGTGCACTCTGTCCCGCCCAGTGCGTCCGGCAGTACTGCGACCGCAAGTGCCATCAACATGCGGCAGATCGCGACGCTGCGAGACATCGGAGTGCAGGCCGGCACCGATCTGGTAAGGGAGATCCTGCAGACCTTTCTGGAAGAGGCCGAGCCGCAGCTGGCACGGCTGGAGGTCGCCATCGATGCCAACGACGCAACCGTGCTGGCCCGCTGCGCCCACGCGCTGAAATCCAGTTGCGCGAACCTGGGGGCCGAACAGCTCTCCGCGCTGTATCGCCGGCTGGAGGCATTGGGCCGCGGCAATCAGCTGGATGAGGCGCGCAACCTGCAGCGGGAGCTGCGGCAGGCGCACGAGGCGGTCGTGCGACAGGCGCAGGAAATTCTCCGGGAGGCAGCATGAACGGCGGGATGAAACGGATACTGGTCGCGGACGACGACCGATCGGCGCTGGTGCTGATGAAAGCTGCCCTGCGCGCTGCCGGCTTTGCGGTAAGCGTGGCCGAAAACGGCGAGCAGGCCTTGGCGCTGTTCCGCAGCGAGGCCTTCGATCTGGTGATGCTCGACATCGACATGCCCGGGTGCACGGGCCTGCAAGTGTGCGAGGACCTGCGGCGCGAGGCGGGCGACCTGCTGCCCATCGTCATGGTCACCGGCATGGATGATGTGGAATCCGTCGATGCTGCGTATCGCGCCGGCGCCACTGACTTCATCGCCAAGCCGATCAGCTGGGCGCTGATCGCGCATCGCGTGCGCTACATGCTGCGCGGCTACCAGATCAACCTCGACCTGCAGAGTGCCCGCGAAAACAATCGCAGGCTGGCCTACTTCGACAGCCTCACCGGCGCACCCAATCGCGCCTATTTCCAGACCATTCTCGAGGGCGCCATCTCCCGCCATCACAGTGAAAAACAGGCGTTCGCGCTGCTGTGCATCGACCTGGACAACTTCAAGCGCATCAACGACACGCTGGGCCATGGCGTCGGCGACGAATTGCTGCGCGTAGTCACCGAACGCCTGCGCTCGGAATTGCGCTCCTGCAATCGGCAACTGCGCCACAGTGCCAGCGAGGACCATTGCGGATTGTCGCGGCTCGGCGGCGATGAGTTCATGATACTGCTGCAGGATATGGCGGATCCCGACGACGCCTGCGCGGTCGCTGACCGTCTGATCACCGCAGTATCACAACCCATGCGTCTGGCGCAGCACGACGTGCTGGTGACGCCGAGCATCGGCATTGCCATGTGCCCTACTGATGGCGAGGACGCCCAGACACTGCTGCGCAATTCCGATCTGGCGATGTATTTCGCCAAACGGCGCGCGCCCGGCACGGCAGCCCTCTTCCAGCCGGACATGAGTGCCGGCGCGCTGAAGCGGCTGACCATCGAAGGAGAGTTGCGCAGTGCCATCGAACGCAAGCAGCTGAGCGTCGAGTACCAGCCCCAGTACAGCCTGGGTTCGGCGCGCATCGTCGGACTCGAAGCGCTGCTGCGCTGGAAACATCCCGCACTGGGTGCGGTGCCGCCCGCGGAATTCATCCCCATCGCCGAGCAGACCGGCCTGATCTTCACCGTAGGTGAGTGGGTGCTGCGAACCGCCTGCGCGCAGCTGGTCGCCTGGCAGACCGAAGGGCTGCAGCCCGTACGCGTGGCGGTGAACATCTCTGGACTGCAACTCGTGCAGGCGGATTTTCCGGCGACCGTCGCGCGCATCCTGCGCGAGACGAAGCTGCCACCCCGACTGCTGGAGCTGGAAATCACCGAGACCGTGATCGTGCAGGACGATGCGCGCGCGATCCGCGCCATCGAGGAACTGCAGGCCATCGGCGTGGAGATCGCCATCGACGATTTCGGCACCGGGCAATCGAGCTTCGCGCGCCTCTCCCGCTTCCCCATCAACCGGCTGAAGATCGATCGTGCCTTCGTGCACCGTGCGCACATGAGCAGCGCGGACAGCGCGATCGCCTCGGCGATGATCTCCATGGCCAAGACCCTGAACATCGAAGTCGTTGCCGAGGGCATCGAAGAGATGGAGCAGCTGATCCTTCTGCAGGAGCACTGCTGCGACCTGGGACAGGGCTATCTGCTGAGCCGACCGCTCGATCCCAGCGCGGCCCGGCAGCTGCTGCAGCGGGCAGCCAGGGAAGAGGACAGCTCCGCCACGCAGCGGCTGCGGCGGCTGATCGCCTGAGCCGCCCCGCCGCGGACCTCGATCTTGAGGCCCGCCCCGCTGCCCAACCGTTTCCAGCGCTTTTCGGCTCATAACCGGCCGCAAGCGGGGCTTTGCCAGGCGGGGTTTGGTATATTGCCGCCCCGCGCGCAGGGGCTCACGGCGCGGCGCACGAATACAAGAAACCCTCTGGAGATCCTCTGATGGAAGTCGGTAACTGGTTGTGGCTGGCGATCGGCGCCGGCGTCCTGGCCGTGCTGTACGGCATCGTGTCCATGCTGTCGATCCTGAAGCTGCCTGCCGGCAATGCCCGGATGCAGGAAATCGCGGCTGCCATCCAGGCTGGCGCCAAGGCATATCTGAACCGCCAGTACGCGACCATCGCTGTGGTGGGTGTGGTGCTGTTCGTGGTGCTGTGGTTCGCACTCAACAAGGAGACTGCGGGCGGCTTCGCGGTCGGCGCGAGTTTCTCGGGCCTCGCCGGCTACATCGGCATGAACATCTCGGTGCGCTCCAACGTGCGCACTGCGCAGGCGGCGCACACCGGCCTCAACGCGGCACTGAAGGTCGCGTTCAAGGGCGGCGCCATCACCGGCATGCTGGTGGTGGGACTGGGCCTCATTGGTGTGGCGGGTTACTTCCTGCTGCTGGGCGGCGCCAGCGAAGACACCGCGGTGCGCGAGAAGGCGCTGCACGCGCTGGTGGGCCTGGCCTTCGGTGGCTCGCTGATCTCCATCTTCGCGCGACTGGGCGGCGGCATCTTCACCAAGGGCGCCGACGTGGGCGCCGACCTGGTGGGCAAGGTCGAAGCCGGCATTCCGGAAGATGATCCGCGCAACCCGGCCGTGATCGCCGACAACGTTGGTGACAATGTCGGTGACTGCGCGGGCATGGCCGCCGACCTGTTCGAAACCTATGCGGTGACGCTGGTGGCCACCATGCTGCTGGGCGGCCTGGTGCTCACCAATGCTGGCTCCGCTGCCATCATCTACCCGCTGGCCATCGGTGCGGCCTCCATCGTCGCCTCCATCGTGGGCACGTTCTTCGTGTCGACCAGTGAAGGCGGCAAGATCATGAACGCGCTGTACAAGGGCGTGATCGTGTCGGGCCTGATCTCGGCCGTGGCCTTCTGGTTCATCACCAAGCAGGTGTTCCCGAACCAGTTCGGCGCCATGTTTGGCTGCACGCTCATCGGTCTGGCGCTCACCGCGGCCATGATCGTGATCACCGAGTACTACACGGCAACGGAATACTCGCCGGTGCGCAAGGTGGCCGAGGCCTCGCAGACCGGACACGCCACCAACATGATCGCGGGCCTGGGTGTGTCGATGAAGTCCACCGCTCTGCCCGTCATCGCGGTGTGCTTCGCCATCTATGG
>DATNCK010000133.1:0-4070 GCA_035571575.1 Steroidobacteraceae bacterium
CGACCATTGCCCGGGTCCAGTGCGATGGCCTGTTCCAGGAGCTTTCCCGCTTTCACGGCCGCTGCATCGAATCTTGAGCGTCGATCGGCGCCAGGATCGTACTCGGCTCGCTGCAATTCTGCGCCGGCCAGTTCGACGTACGCCCTGGCAAAATCGGGGTCCAGGCGAATTGCGCGTTGCAGGTGCTGACCGGCGGAATCCATGTCTGCGACCCGGCCTCCCGCCAGCAGGCTGCGCGCCTGGACGAATTCAAAGTAGGCATCGAAGTTCGAAGTGCCCTGACCGGACAGTCTCTCAGTTGCCTTGGCGTCGAGACTGAGCTCGAGAGCCTGCGCCACCTTCAGCGCGATTTCATCCTCCATGGAGAACACGTCGTGAGTGCTGCGATCGAACTGCAGCGACCATACGTGGGTGCCGCTGGCTGCCTCGATGAGCTGCGCGGTCACGCGCAACTGTGTGTCCACGTGCTGCACGCTGCCCTCGAGCAGGAATCTGGCGCCGAGCCTCGCACCGACCTGCCGCGGGTCCAGGTTCTTGCGATTCAGGGAAAAGGACGAGGTGCGCGCAATCACCACCATGTTGGGCAGGTTGGCCAACTGGTGCAGCACTGATTCTGCGATGCCCAGCGTCAGCGCGTTGTCATCCGGGGCTGCGCCGAGATTCTCGAACGGCAGCACTGCAATGGATCTTTCATTGGATGCAGTCGCGACGGGGGCTGCGGCGCGGTCGCGCTGAGCTGCAGGGCGCAGCCAGATCGTTCCCGCCAGGATCGCGATGCCGGCCAGCACAAAGGACAGTACGATTGCCCATCGCCGCGTGGTGAGACTTGTTTCTGCAACTCCCGGGGCGGGCAGTTGGCTGGACTCCGCAACCACTGGCTCAACCAGTCGATAGCCTCTACCGCGCACCACTGCGAGGTAACGCGGTTGTCGCGCATCGTCTCCCAGCGCTGTACGCAGCAACTTGATTCGCTGGGCTACGGTCTCAGGACTAACCACCAGTCCGGGCCACACGCGATCGAGCAGCATCTCGGTGGTGCAGATGGCGGGTGCCTGATCCACGAGTGCAAGCAACAGGTCGTACGACAACCTGGGCAGTGAAATTTCCACACCATTGCGGCTCACCTGCGCGCGTGCGCGATCGATCGTCAGGTCCGCCAGGTGCAGCAGCGGCACTGAACGTGATTCCTGGGAGTGGGCCGTGGCGGACATATCACCGTCGCTGCATTGGGAGGCCAGTATCGCACCACGTACACCAGGTGTAGACTCGACGCAGAGTTTCGCTGCAGGGGCTGCCGCATGAAAGTGTTTCGCACCGTGTCGGTCTTGGCCATCGGGCTGTTTGTGACGGCAGCTGCTCTGGCTTGTGGCGACAAACTTTCGGCAATCGGTGGCGGAGTACGCTTTGAGCGTGTATTTGCCGCCCGTTACCCGGGCCGTATCGCCATCTATGCGCCAGAGCAGTCTGCACTACGCACAGCCAACGACGAACTGCGCCTCGCCGAGATGCTCCGGCGTGCCGGCCACACGGTTACGGTGTTCGATGATCCGCAGGATCTACGGCGCGCGCTGCAGACCGCCACCGCCGATCTGGTGCTGGTGGACGCGGCAGATGCAGCGCAATTCCGCGCTGCCGAAAACGCGACGACCGGAGCGCCGATCATGTCGGTGAGCTATATCTCCAGGGCGAAGGCCGCGAAGGCGAATCTGGTGCAGTCCCGTTGCGTCACACAGCTGACACGTCGATCCAGTGCCCTGCTGTTGCGAGAGCTGGACACAGTACTGGAGCGGCGCGGCCGCGGTTTGCCGGCGGCCTGCGAGTCCGATCCCTTCCCGCGCGCTGCCTGATGCGCGTAACGCTGCGGGGGCCGCTTTGCCGGGCGATTCTTGCAGCAACCGTGTGGGGAGTGGCGCAGTGCGCATGCGCCCAAGCCTGGCTACCTGACCGCGGGGATGCCAGCATGACGCTCTCCTACGGCTACGTGCTCAACAAGAATCACTACCTGCCCAACGGCGATGAACTGGACGTCGGGCACACGCGCACGGATACGCTGGGACTGACGGCCTCCTACTCGCCCTCGGACAAGTGGCTGCTGGTGGCGGGCGTACCTTATGTATCTACACGCTGGATGGGCGAGGGACACCACGGACCGGAAGTGGATACAGGCCACACCAATCACTACTGGACCGATCTGCGCCTGGAAGCGCACTACCAGGCAATGGAGTTTCCGGTAGCGCTGGCGCCCTATGTAGCGGCCGTTATTCCGACCAATGGCTATCCGTATCTGGGGCATTCGGCTCCGGGTCGCGGGCTGCACGAATACTGGGTGGGCTTCTTCGCCGGCAAATCCCTGGATGAATGGCTGCCGGGCACTTACATGCAGCTGCGCTACAACTACTCCTTCGTCGAGCGGGTTCTCGACATCGGCCACGACCGAACGAACCTGGATGTCGAACTGGGCTATTTCCTGAGCCAGGACTGGGCGCTGCAGCTGATCGGGTCGTGGCAATGGACGCATGGCGGCATTGACGTGCCCGTGCCCGCCAACAGCCCGTTATTTCCGCATCACGACCAGCTCGCGGCGGCCGAGTTCCTGAATCTCACTGGCGGCGCGGCGTGGTTTGTCACGAAGCGAGCGGGACTGTCACTGAACTACACACAGTCCCTGCATGGCAGCAATGCCCACAAGGTTGACCGCGCCATCAATTTCAGTGTCGATTTGCAGCTCGGCAGGCACTGAAACGGCTCCTTACCGAAGTCTTACCGAAGACTTACCGCGCCTATCCGACAGCGGCCATTGCAGCCTTCTACTTTCGCTCCCCCGGGTCGCAATGACGTGGCCCGCTTTCCGCCGCTGTTCGGAATACCTCAAGGGGAGCAAGACAATGAAACTTTCGCTTTGGAAGGGATGCTGCAAAAAAAGGGGGCGCGCGGTTCTGGTCGCCGCCGGCCTCGGCGCGGTCATGGCACTGGGAAGTCCTGTTGCCTCGGCCGACGTAGTCACCGACTGGAACGCCCACACTACCGAAATCCTCACTGGACCGCTTACCGCAGCGGATGAGCGGCCGCTGATTGGCGTGCATTGGGCCATGGTCCATGTAGCCATCTATGACGCGGTCAACGCCATTGACGGCAGTTACAGGCCCTTCATGGTGCGCCTGGATGGGCATGCCCGCGGCGCTTCGCAGGAGGCCGCTGCAGCCGCCGCTGCCTACACCATGCTCAGCCGGATGTTCCCGAGCCGTAGCGCGGCACTGGATGGCTGGTACAGCGCTTCGCTGGCGGCGGTTGCCGACGGCAACGCCAAGACGCGCGGCATTGCCATCGGCAAGCAGGTGGCCGAAACCGTGCTCGCCAGGCGTGCAGACGACGGTCGCAATGCCATCGTGACCTATACGTTTGGCAGCGGCCCAGGCGTGTACCAGGCCACCCCTGGTGCCCCTCCCACCGCGCCGATCACGCCGTGGCTCGCCAAGGTGAAACCCTTCGTGATGAAGAACCCCTGGCAGTTCCGCAGCGAGGCTCCGCCACCGCTGTCCAGTGCCCACTATGCGGCGGACTTGAACGAGACCAAGCAGATGGGGGTCAAGGACTCGCCATACCGGACCGCCGACCAGACTGTGATTGCCAAATTCCACACCATGAATCCCACACTGTTCTGGGGCAACAACCTGAACAAGTTCACCCGCGACATGGGCATGACGGTGCCGGAAAACGCGCGCCTGATGGCACAGGTGTTCGTGACCATGGCAGATGCGATCATCGGCTGCTGGGATGGCAAGTTCTACTTCAACAGGTGGCGGCCAGTGCACGCCATCATCTATGCGGACCAGGACGACAATCTGGCAACCAGTCCACAGACCGACTGGGTGGCGCAGGAGGTTACTCCCCCGCACCAGGAATACCCGGCTGGACACGGCTGTGCCACGGGTTCCGTGATGGAAGCGTTGAAGCAGTACTTCGGCACAACGAACATTCCACTGAGCCTGACCAGCACCGCATCGAACACGACCCGCAACTACGCCAACAGCAAGGAGTTGCTCGATGAGGTGGTGGATGCACGGGTGTTT
>DATNCK010000134.1:0-23095 GCA_035571575.1 Steroidobacteraceae bacterium
CTGGTCGATGGCGGCAGCGTGCAGGAATTCGATGGCGACCTCGACGACTATGCACGCTGGCTGACGCGCAGCAACGTGGCCTCCGAACCATCGCCGCGCGTCGCCGAACCTTCCGCTGCTGCTGCCGCCAATGCTTCCCGCGAAGCTGCGCAGCAGCGCCGCCGCGACAGCGCCGAGCAGCGCAAGGCACTGGCGCCGCTGAAAGCACGTCTGACCCGCTGCGACAAGCGTCTGCAGGAACTGGCCGCATTGGCGAAAACCCTGGATGCCCAGCTTGCTGATCCCGCGATCTACGCAGGCGCAGATCGCACACGCCAGATGGACCTGACGGTGCAACGCGCACGCGTGGCGCAGGAAACAGAGGAAGTGGAAACCGAGTGGCTGACACTCACCGACGAAATCGAGCGCGCCTCCGGCTAGCGCGTCGGCGCCGTCAGGTTTCGTCCGGAATCAGATGCCCCGCGCGATCACGCTTGGTGCGGATGTACCGTTCATTGTGGGCATTCGGCGGCGCGAGTAGCGATTCCATTTCCTGCACATCGATGCCGCGCGCCCGCAGTTCGCGCAGCTTGTGCGGACTGTTGGTCAGCAGCCGGATGTGTGTGTAACCCAGTTGCCGCAGCATCGCCGCAGCAATGGCGTAGCTGCGTTCATCCGCGCTGAAACCCAGATGCCGGTCGGCATCCACGGTGTCCAGACCATCGTCCTGCAACTGGTAGGCGCGCAGCTTGTTCGCAAGCCCGATGCCGCGGCCTTCCTGTGCCAGATACAGCAGCACGCCACCGCCGGCCTCGTGCAGACGCTTCACGGCGGTCTGCAGCTGCTCGCCGCAGTCGCAGCGCAGGCTGCCCAGCAGATCGCCCGTGAAGCAGGAGGAATGGGCGCGCACCGGCACCACGCTGGCCGGATCGGGCCGGCCCACGATCACCGCCACATGCTCGCTGGCATCGCGGCGGTCGCGGAACAGCACCAGGCGGCTGTCCTCGCCATCGCGCAGCGGCACACGGGCTTCGCTGACTCGCACCAGATCATCTTCGCGTGGCTGTGCATGTCGTTCCACTTCGTCGATGCCCACCGCCAGTGCCGCAGTGGGCAGCGGACCGCCCTGCATACCGCCCACCAGCAAGGCTGGCAACAGCTGCGCGCTCTTGGCCAGCCGCACGGCCGCCACACACAATGCGTCGGCACAAACCGCCTGGGGGACGGCGGCGCCGAGCGCAGCGCGCCAGCCATCGGCTTCCCAGTGATCGCCCAGCTCGCGCACCTGCGCGGCAGCCAGGCCGGAAGGAAGGGTCAGCAGCAGGACTTCATCGGATTCACAAGGCACGCGCAGCGCGGCAGCCCGCTCACCGGTGACGAGCAGCGCCACGCCGGGCTGCTGCAATATGTAATCGACCAGTTCAGCATCGGCAGTTTCCAGCGGTACGGCCAGCCGCCATGCGCGGGTGGAGGGATCGCGGATCACGATGCTGCGGCCGCGCCGCAGTTCCCCCAGCACTCGATCCACGGCGATCAGTGCCGGATCGCCCTGCGGCGGCTCCGCCAGTCTCGGCACGGGTTGCAGACGGGGTTCCGACATGCGCAAAGGGTACTAGCGCCCTGCCCAAAAAGCGAAAGCCCCACAACAAAGTGTGGGGCCTTCAGGTGACCGGAAACCGCTTACCTGCCTTGAAAAACGGGCAGACCCTGTGGGGCGGGCGAGCACCGCACCGGCCGTGTGCTCAAGAGCCATAACGGCTCGGATCGATACTAGTTGAGCGGCCGCGGCAGATCTGTGATGCGCGTCTTCAAGGTCAATGCGTCATCGCATAGACGATGTAGTTGATGCCGAAGCGGTATCCCAGCGCCGTCATGGGTTCGGGATAGTCCGGCGTGTTGGCTTCCTCCCAGGAATCCCCGACATCCTGGTTGTAGTTGATGCCCACCATGAGCCGGCCACTGTCATCGTAGATACCCAGCCAGCGCGGTGGGGGCAGGTCGATCACCTGACCACCACCGCGCAAATGGCGCAGGCCCGGAATCTGCGTGAACTCATTGACGCTGAAAACCACATGCAGCACGGCGTCCTGGGCGGGCAGATCGACCATCTGCCGATCAGGAAACACGCGCGCCATGGTCGCGGCAAAGACCTCCATCTCCCCCTGGTTCCAGAAGTCATCCGCCATCAGGAAGCCGCCGCGCAGCAGATATTCGCGTAAGCGAGCGCATTCCTCATCGCTGAGATCCCAGTAGCCCACCTGCGTGGCGTACAGCCAGGGGTAATCGAACAGATGCTCGTCAGTGAGATCGATGGTCACCGACTCGCCGGTATTCACGCGCGTGAGCCGCTTGAGGTTCTCCGTGAAATGCTCTTCGGCCTCCGGCCAGTCCTGCCGCCACCACCCTCGACCGAAGCCGCCGCGGCCGAACCCGCGCGCGCCGGAATAGTCGACATAGATCATGCGCGCGAAATGGAATTCGGCCGGCGCGGGCGTCACATCGGCACGACTGACTTCATCGGCATCCAGCGCCAGTGCGGCGATGGGCAACAACAGCAGGGGTAGCAGTCGCATGTGCCATCGTAAGACGCGGCAGGTTCATGCGTCGACTCTGGCCGTGGATTTTCGGCTAGCGGCTGTGAGCGTGACGGTCGGAGGCCGGCTCGAGGTCGGCTGGCTGCAGCAGCACGCCATTGCCCCGCTGCAGGACCTCGGTGAACTCGTGCACCGGCAACGCCGCAGAGTGCAGGAAGCCCTGCGACTGATCGCAGCCCAGATGCCAGAGCAGATCCAGCTGCTCCTGCTTCTCCACACCCTCTGCGACGGTGGTCATGTTGAAGGCGCGCGCCAGCGCGATGATGGTCCGGACGAGACTGCTGCCCGAACTGCTGCCCAGCGACTGCCGCACGAACACGCGATCGATCTTCAGCGTGTCGATGGGCAGCGTCGCCAGACGGCTGAGCGAGGAATAGCCCGTGCCGAAATCGTCGATGGCAACGCGCACCCCGGCATCGTGCAGATGCTTGAGCTTGGCGATCTCGGTGGCGGAATCGTCGTGCAGCACGCCCTCGGTGATCTCGATGTCCAGACCCCAGGACTTGTCGGCCCATGACTTGATGGCCTGCAGGAAGCCGCGTTCGAAATCCGGATGCCGCAGCTGCGCCGGCGCGATGTTGACCGCGACGCGCACGGGCGGCATCCCCGCGTGCATCCAGCGCTGGCAGTCGCGTGCCGCCTGCTGCACCACCCAGTCGCCGACCTGCACGATCAGACCGCTGGCTTCCAGCGAAGGCAGGAACATCGCTGGCGATATCAGGCCCTCATCGGGACTGCGCCAGCGCAGCAGCGCTTCGGCACCCTGGATGCGCCGCGTGATGACATTCACCTTGGGCTGGTAATGCAGCTCGAATTCCTTGCGCTCGAGCGCAAAGCGCAGCCGATGCTCCAGCGCCAGCTGGCCCACGCTGTGCGTGCTGGCGGCAGCGTTGTAATGCATGTGCTGCTCGCCGGTGGCGCGGGCGTAACGCAAGGCGACCTCGGCGTTCTGCACCAGCGCGGTGGCGTCCACGCCATCTTCCGGACACAGTGCAAATCCCGCGCGGACAGTCACCGGTATGGTGTGGCCTTCGATATGGAAGGGTTCGCCGAACATTTTCTGTGCCTGCCGATAGCAGGCCGCGTGAATTTCCTGCATCGTGCGCTCACGCTGCGGGCGGATCAGCGCAAAGGTGCCACCGCCGAAATGAGCGATGTGGTCGGCTTTGGGCACGTATTGCTTCAACCGGTCGGACACATGCTGCAGCAGCAGATCAGCGGCGCGGCGCCCGATGGAATCGTTGAGCACGCCGAGTCTCTCGACGTCGATGACGATCACGGCGTAATGCTCGCTGCGACCGTTGGGACTGCTGATCAGCCTTTGCACGCGCTCGACAAACAGCGGCCGCTTGGCCAGGCCCGTGTGCGCATCGAAATGCGACAGGAAGCGCGCCTTGGTATCGCGCTGCAGATACTGCAGACCGAACGAGAGGTTGCCCGCCACCTCACGCAGCATGGTCAGCTCTTCCTCGCCGACCACATCTGAATCCCGCGAGGTCAGAATCAGCAGCCCGGCGGTGGCGTGATCCACCACCAGCGGCAACACGACCACTGACAGCATGGCAGCGTGCACCATCAACGCATCGAAAGCCGCGGTTGCGGCCACGTTTGCAGTGTTGTTGCAGACGAATTCCTTGCCGGTACGGATGACGCGGCCGAGCACGCTGGACTCGCGGGTGACCGACTCGGCAATGTAGCTGCGCAGCTCTTCGGTCATGCGCTCATCGTCGCCGCTCCACGCCACCGGCTGCATCCATGTGGCGCCGTTGACCTTGGTGACGGCAATGGCCGTGGCATAGCCGCCCACGCTGGTCGCCAGTCTGCAGGTTTCGCGCAGCACATCGGTGCGATCGCGGATGCGCAGCACCAGGCCGTTGATGCCGCTCAACATGCGCAGCACTCGATTCAATCGCGCGATAAGCGCTTCCTGGCGCGCGCGTTCAGCCTTCACCACGGCATCGGCAATGGCGCGGCGCACTGCCGGCGCGAGCCGCGCCATGTTCTCCTTCAGGACATAGTCGACGGCGCCGGCATGCAGTGCCTGGATGGCGCGCTCCTCGCCGATGGTTCCGGAGAGGAACAGGAATGGCACCTGCGGCGCTTCGGCTCGCACCAGCTTCAGCGCCGACATGCCATCGAATTGCGGCAGGGAGAAATCGGAGAGCACCACGTCCGGACAGAAATCGCGCAACGCGGCGAGCAACTCAGCTTCCGTCTGCACGCGTTGCCATGTGCACTGGATGCCCGCCCTCTTCAGCTGATGCAGTGCACGCTCAGCGTCGACCTCGAGGTCTTCGATGAAGAGCACGCGTATTGATTTTGGTTGTTCGCTCATCCTCTGCGTCCTGCGAATCCAGCCGTCTCCCGGCAGCCGGACGAAAACGGTGACCACACCCGCACAAGCTCTCCGAGGAGACTTTCTGAGGGCGTGATTAATGTCACAATCAAGCAATGTAACGCAGCAATCCACAAGGGAAAGACTGGTTATTTCGCGCGCAACAGCGTTGACTTCACATCTGCACTAGGTGCTTTCACGGATCGCGCCTTGAGCCGACCGTGTTATTGTTGCGACGCCGCGTAATACGCGGCACGGGTGTCGCGGTGTGAGGGAACAATGCCATGACAACTCCCGCTGTCAGCAGAGATCGTGCGGTGGAATCGGACGCGACCACAGGGCGGCGGGTGGCATTCCGCAGCTTGTTTTTCCCGATTTTTTCGATAGTAGCGGCGACAGGCACCGCACCGCTGCTGGCCGCTCCGACACCTTCCACCATCAGCGCGTTAAAGCAGCTGAACGTGGAAGAGCTGATGAATATCGAAGTGACCTCCGTAGGACGGCGTCCTACAAAACTCCTGGGCACTGCTTCGGCAGTACAGGTGATTACGAATGCCGAAATCACCAGCGCCGGCGCAACCACTTTGGCCGAAGCTTTGCGCCTCGCCGATAACCTGCAGGTCGCGCAACGTGGCAGCCGCGGCTGGGCTATCAGTGCCCGCGGCTTCAACACCGACCTCGCCAACAAGCTGCTGGTGATGATCGATGGGCGCACGGTATACACGCCGCTGTTCTCCGGCGTGTTCTGGGAGGCGCAGGACCAGCTTCTTGAAGACATCGACCGCATCGAGGTCATCAGCGGCCCTGGAGGCACGCTCTGGGGCGCCAATGCCGTCAATGGCGTCATCAACATCATCACGCGCAGTGCCTCCGACTCGCAGGGTGTGTATATGGAGGCCGGCGGGGGCTCGGAACTGCAGCGCATCGCAGGAGTGCGTTACGGCACGGAGCTTTCCTCCTCCACCGCCCTGCGCTTCTACGGAAAATATCTGGACCGCGACGACAGCGTGCTCGAGGGTGGTGGGCAGGCGCAGGATGCGTGGCGCAGGGGCCAGGGCGGCTTTCGGCTCGACTCCCGGGCTGATGATGACGAGTTCACGTTGCAGGGCGACTACTACGCCAATCGCGAGCACGATCCCGCGGGCATCACGAGAATGCGCGGTGCGAATCTTCTAGGGCGCTGGTCACGACGGCTGTCCGGAGACTCGGACCTCAGCCTGCAGACGTATTACGACTGGGCGCAACTGTCGGATGCCGTGTCGCCGCTGACACTGGCGGGGATTGCGTTCTCCCCGGCTGGCCGGCTGCACGACGACCTCCAGACGCTGGATGTGGATTTCCAGCACCGCCTTCGCGCCAGCGACTCGCAGGAGATCATCTGGGGACTGGGCTTTCGCAATACGCACGACACGGTCAGGAATGCGCCCGCGCTGGCGTTCTTTCCCACCGTACTCGATCAACAGCTGTACAGCGCTTTTGCTCAGGATGAGATCCGGTTGCACGACACGCTGTTCCTCACCGTGGGCAACAAGATCGAACACAATGACTACACCGGCTTCGAATTCGAGCCCAGTGTGCGATTGATGTGGCAGGTCCGTCCGACACATACGCTGTGGGCGGCCGCATCACGCGCGGTGCGTACGCCATCGCGGATCGACAGGGACCTCTCGGAGGGCGCGCCGCCCTACCCGCTCGTGCTTCGCGGCCGTGATGATTTCAAGTCTGAAAAACTGCTGGCTTATGAGCTGGGCTACCGCGCGCAGTTCGATCAGGCGCTGACGACGACCTTGTCCGCCTACTACAACGTGTATGACGATGTGCGCAGCACCCGGATCACGCCGGCCACGCTGCTGCCTTTCTATTTCGCGAATGACCTGGCGGGTCACAGCTACGGCTTCGAGTTCGCCGGGCGGCTGCAGCTGAGCGAAAACTGGTCGATGCACGCGGGATACAACCTCATCGAGACGCGGCTGCATGTGAAGAGCGGACAGTTCGACCTGTCCAATGCACGCAATGAAACCGCCGATCCGGAGCAGCAGGTGTCGCTGCGCTCCTCGTTGAACCTGCCGCGGGGAATCGAATTGACTTCCGGCCTGCGCTGGATCGACGTCCTGCACAACAACAACGGACCCACCCCCGGCACGGTGCCGAAGTACATCGAGCTGGATGCGCGACTGGCCTGGCATGCCAGCCCGCATCTGGAGCTGTCGCTGGCAGGGCAGAACCTGCTGCACGCCGATCATCCGGAATACGGATTCCCGTCGCCAGAGCGCTCGCTGGCCCAGCGCAACATCTACGGCAAGGTGGCATGGCGCCGCTGAAAAAAATCTGCGCACTGCTGCTGTGCGCGCTGCTGGTTGCGGGTCAGCCCACGGCCGGGATGACCGCTGCCGCCAGCGTGACCGAACCACAGGTCAAGGCGGTTTTCGTTTTCAATTTCTCGCATTTCGTCGAGTGGCCCGCAGACGCCTTTGCCACACCCACCGCACCATTCGTGATCGGCGTGCTGAGCGGCGAGGCACTGGCCACACAGCTGGAAGTCGCCATCCGCGGTGAACATGTGGCGCAGCATCCGCTGCAGGTGCGCCGATTGAGCGACATTGCAGATGTTGGCGACTGCCATATTCTCTACATCGACAAGTCAGCGGGCGCGCAGCTCGCGAGCATCCTGGCCGCGCTCAACGGCCGCCGCACGCTCACGGTATCGGACCTGGACGGCGCGTCGCAGCGCGGTGTGATGATCCAGCTCGCAACCGAAAGCAACCGCATCCGACTGATGATCAATGTGGAGTCGGCGCGCGATGCCGGCCTCACCATCAGCTCCAACCTGCTTCGGCCGGCGCAGATCGTGCGCACGAGTGGAGGGCCTTAGCCGTGCAGGCAACCCCCATCCGCCGCACCCTGATGCAGATGATCTCTGTCTGCTGCGCCACCTCGCTGCTCATCACCATGCTGGCATTCTTCGCCTACGAGCTGCTGACCTACCGGGAATCCAGCGTGCAGCAGCTGCAGGCTCTGAGTGGAGCGATCGCCAGCAACAGCACGGCGGCGCTGGCCTTCGAGAACAGCAGCGATGCCACCACGGTACTCGGCGCGCTGCGCGCCGAGCCGCACATCACCGGCGCTGCGCTCTATGACGCGCAGGGCCGGCTGTTCGCGGTCTATCCGTCGGGACTCCCGCATGACAGGCTTCCTGGCACGCCGGGAAGCGATGGTTATCGCTTCGGTCACTGGCGCCTGGCCGGCTTCCAGCCCGTCATGGAGGGCTCGCGTCGCCTGGGTACCCTGTACGTGGAATCGGACCTCGACGCCATGCTGGCGCGCCTGAAGCTGTACGTACTGACGGCATTGACTGTGGCAGCACTGTCCACGCTGGCCGCGTACCTCATTTCGAGGCGGCTGCAGCAGCGGCTGCTGCAGCCCATCCTGGCGCTGACGGATACAGCGCGCGCGGTGTCCGACCGCCACGACTACTCAGTACGCGCGCGGCATTCGCGGTTGCTGGAATTCGATGTGCTCACCGACGCCTTCAACCACATGCTCACCGAGATCCAGGAATCGGCCGGCAAGCTGCGGTCGCAGCTCGGGCGGCTGAGCCTGCTGCAGCACATCACGCGCGCAACCAGCGACCGCCAGGACATGCGCAGCATCTTCCAGGTGGTGCTCGGCAGCCTCGAAGACAACCTGCCCGTGGACTTCTGTTGCGTGCTGCTGAACGAGCCGGCCACGCGCTCGGTGTCGGTCGCGCAGGTAGGGGCGCGATCGCAAGGTTACGCGGCCGAGCTGGCGCTGGCCGAAGGCCGCGACATTTCCGACGACGATCGCGATCTGTCGCGCTGCCTGGCCGGAGAGCTGGTGCATGAACCCGATGTCAGCGGGCTCGACCTGCCGTTCGCGCGGCGTTTTGCAGCCGTCGGGTTGCTGTCCCTGGTCGCAGCTCCGCTGATCGCCGATAACGAAACCACCGGTGTCCTGATCTGCGCGCGTCGCAATGCGAACTCCTTCAGCAGTGGCGAATGTGAGTTTCTGAAACAGCTGTCCGAACATGTGGCGCTGTCCAGCCATCAGGCCAGTCTGTACGTGGCGCTGCAGCGCGCTTATGACGATCTGCGCCAGTCGCAGATGGCCATGCTGCAGCAGGAGCGGTTGCGCGCACTGGGTCAGATGGCCAGCGGCATCGCGCACGACATCAACAACGCCATATCGCCGGTGTCGCTGTACACCGAGTCGCTGCTGGAGCGCGAGCCGAACCTGAGCGAGCGCACGCGCAGCTACCTGGTGACCATCCAGCAGGCCATAGAAGACGTGGCCCGCACGGTATCGCGCATGCGCGAGTTCTATCGCGAGCGCGAGGCGCAGCTGACGCTGGAAGAGGTGGATGTCAATCGCGCCATCCGGCAGGTGCTCGACCTGACACGCCCGCGCTGGAGCGACCAGCCGCAGCAGCGCGGCATCGCCATCGAACTGCATACCGAACTGGCTGCCGACGTGCCGAAAATCATGGCCGCGGACAATGAAATCCGGGACGCACTGACCAATCTGATCTTCAATGCAGTGGACGCCATGCCCGAAGGCGGCACGCTGACGCTGCGCAGCTACACCACCGACGGTCCCGACGGAAAATCCGTGGTGGTCGAGGTGGGCGACACCGGTGTTGGAATGGATGAAGACACGCGGCGCAAGTGTCTGGAGCCGTTCTACACCACCAAGGGCGAGCGCGGCACCGGCCTGGGCCTGGCCATGGTCTATGGAATGATCCAGCGCCACAGCGCAGCTCTGGACATCGAGAGTCAGCCTGGCCGCGGCACCACGATGCGCATTACCTTCATCGCCGCCGAGTCCACGCTGGCGGCCACCGCACGCATGGCCAGGCCGCTGGCCGCGGCAAGGCCGCTGCGCATATTGCTGGTGGACGACGACCCGATGCTGATCAAGTCATTGCAGGACACGCTTCAGGAGGACGGCCACACCATCATTCCCGCCAGCGGCGGCGCCGCGGGCATCGACACCTTCAGGGCTGCGCGCCAACGTGGCGAAAGCTTCGACATCGTCATCACCGATCTGGGCATGCCCTATGTCGATGGTCGCAAGGTAGCCGCGGCGATCAAGGCCATGGCGCCGACGACACCGATCATACTGCTCACCGGCTGGGGCCAGCGGCTGATCGCAGCCAATGACACCCCGGCCAACATCGATCGCGTGCTGAGCAAGCCGCCGCGATTGATGGAATTGCGCACCACGCTGGCGGAGCTGCAACCATGAACGCAACAATACTGGGCCGGCTGCTGATCGTGGATGACGAGACCGCGCAGATGCGCGCATTGTGCGAGACGTTGCGACCTGTTGGCTACGTCACGCGCGGGTTCGATTCCCCGCGCGCTGCGCTGGAGCAGCTCAAGGCCGGAGAATTCGACCTGCTGCTCACCGACCTGCAGATGCCGGAGATGGACGGCATCGCCTTGATCGGGGCCGCGCGACAGATCGATCCGGACATCGGCGCCATCGTGATGACCGGTCACGGCACCATCGATACCGCCGTGCTGGCCATGCAGGGTGGCGCACTGGACTACATCCTCAAGCCCTTCAAGCTGAACGTGGTGCTGCCGGTCATTGCGCGCGCGCTGGACCTGCAACGACTGCGCCAGGAGAACGCCATGCTGCAGGAGCTGGAGCGACGACGCTCCGAGGAACTGGCAGCCGCGTACCAGGATCTGGAATCCTTCTCCTATTCCATCTCTCACGACCTGCGCGCGCCACTGCTGTTCGTGAAGGACTTCGCACAGCGCCTGGAAACCGAGCACTCCGATGCGCTGGGCGCCGAAGGCCGGCGAATCGTGAAGATCATCTGCGACGGCAGCCGCAGCATGGATGACATGGTGGTAGGCCTGCTGGCCTTCTCGCGCGCCACACGCCAGCCGCTGCATCTGACGCAGCTGGAGATGGCACCCTTCGTGCGGGCGGCGGTGGCCGAAGCCCGCGCCATCTATCCCACACCCGAAGCCGAAGTGAAGATTGGTGAACTGCCGCCGGCGGCGGCGGACTCGACCGTGATCCGCCATGTGTGGTCCAACCTCATCGGCAATGCCTTCAAGTACAGCGCCAGGCGCAGCACTCCGAAGATCTCCATCGGCGGGCGCGTCGAGGGTGAGGAAGCCATCTACCAGGTGGAGGACAACGGCGCCGGCTTCGACATGCGCTATGCCGAAAAGCTGTTCGGCGTGTTCAAGCGCCTGCACAACACGGAGGAATATCCGGGCACTGGCGTGGGATTGGCCATCGTGCACCGGATCATCGCGCGCCATGGCGGCAGGATCTGGGCCGAAGCCGAGCCGGACAAAGGCGCGCGTTTCCAGTTCACTCTGCCGCGCACTGCGCGCAATCTCGACGGCTAGTCGAGCTGATCAGGTCTTTGGAGGAGGACAGCTGCGCGCCAGTCCCTGCCGCAGATCGCGCAGTTTCGGCGGCTTGCTCAGAACCAGATCCACGTCGGGCGGAATCTCGCCGTCGGCCACCAGGCGCTGCCCCCAGCCGGTGAGCATGATAACGGGCGTCGACGGCGCAGCCTGCTTCACGGCTGCGGCCACCTGGCGGCCATCCACGTACGGCATGCCGAGGTCGGTGAGCACCACATTGAACGCGGGACCGCGCTGCGCCGCGGCCTGGAACAGATCGACACCCTCCTGGCCGCCGTTGGCGATGGTGACCTTGTGTCCATCGGCCTCCAGCGCCTCGCGCAGCGAGCGCAGCAGCACCGGATCGTCATCCACGACCAGCACGCGCAGTGCCGTGGGCACGGCGGGCGCAGGGGGCAGCGTGGTGCCGGTGGCAGCGGTGGCCACGGCAAAGCTCAGCCGCATCGTGGTACCAGCGCCCACGGCACTGTCGATCTCGATGCCGGCGCCGTGCCGCTGCAACACACCGTAGACCATGGCGAGTCCCAGGCCAGTGCCGCGCTCACCCTTGGTGGTGAAGAATGGTTCCAGACAACGGCGACGCGCGTCCTCGTCCATACCCACACCGGTATCGATCACTTCGACCAGCACGCGGTCCGCAGCGCGACGCGAACGCAGCGTCAGCGTGCCGCCCTCGGGCATGGCATCCACGGCGTTGAACACCAGATTGGTCAGCGCCTCGCGTATCTCGCTCTCCACGCCCAGCACGGACGGCAGCTCCGGCTGCAGTTCCAGGCGCTGCTCGATGGTGATGCCTCGCTGCTGCGGCATGTCGCTCCAGCGGGCGCGAGTCAGATGCAGCACCTGCTGCACCAGTTCGTTCAGCTGCACGGGCACCAGCTCCAGCTGCGGTTCGCGCGTACGGTAGAACTCGCGCATGCGCGCCACGGTGGCCGCCACATCATGGATGGCACGCTGGATGGTCTCCAGCTTCTCGCGTCCCGCGGCAGTCAGCGCGGTTTCCCGTTCGAGCAGCGAGTCGGCATACAGCGCCGCCGGCGACATGGCGTTGTTGATGTCATGCGCTATGCCACTGGACATCTGCCCCAGCGCGCGCAGCCGTTCCTGCTGCATGGCTGCCTGCTGGGTCTGCCGCAACTCGTCGTAGGCCGTCTGCAATGCACCGTGGAGCTGCGCCTGGTGCGCCGCCAGCGCCACGTGTTCGGAGAGTTGCTTCAGGAATTCACAATCGCCGCTGCTGAAGCTCTCCGGCTCGCGACGCGCGGCGATCAGAACACCGAACACCTTGCTCTCCACCAGCAATGGCGCCGCCACCATGGAGCGCAGCCCACCCTGGGCCAGCCGCTGTGGAAAGGGAAAGTGCACGCTGCTCACGTTCGGCTCGCACACCAGCTCGCCGCGCACGCAACGTGACAGGCCGTTGCCGTCCACCGCCACGCGCGCCTGCTCGGTCAGGCCCATCTGCACGGACAGACCCTGACTCTTGAGTCCCACGCAGGCCACCGTCAGCTGTTCATCCAGCGCCTCGTAGGTGAAGATGCAGCCGAAGTCCAGTGGCAGGCGCTCTTCGAGCGTGCGGACCACCTCCTGGTAGATGCTCGCCATGTCGTGACGCTCACCGATGGCACGGGTGATCTGCTGCAGCAGGTTGAGGCGTTCGAGCTGTGCCTCCAACCGCCGCCGTGCATCCCGACGCTCGGTGATGTCGTTGAACAGTATGGCAACCCGGCGACTCTCGTCACCGCCGATACGATAGGCGCGCAGGCTGAATACCCGCTCCAGTCGCGGCGACTCCCGCTCCATGTCTATCGCCTCGCCAGTCCGTGCCACATGTCCGTAACGCTGCAGCCACTCGTCTTCCAGGTCGGGCACCAGCTCGCTCATGAGCCTGCCCTGTGCATTCTCCAGCCCGGATTGCCCGGCAAACGCGCGATTGACGTCGATGACGCGCATGTCCACTGCACGGTCATGATCATCGAAGACGATGTCCATGGTGCAGAAGCCTTCGTTCATGGTCTCGAACAGTTGGCGATACTGCGCCTCCGATTCGCGCTTCAGCGCCTCGGTCTGCTGCTGCAGCCGTTCCGCCATGGCATTGAAGGCCGTGCCCAGTTCGCCCAGCTCGTCTTTCTGCTGGATACTGACGCGAGCTGCCAGATCGCCTGCACCCAGAGTCCGCACGCTGGTCGAGAGCTGGCGCACGGGCCTGACAATCATCGCGGCGAACAGCACGGCGACCAGGATGGCCGCGAGTGCTATGCCGGCCGCAAACAACAGCCTCTGTTGCACGATGCTCCTGACCACCGTGTGAAGCACGCTCTCGGGTACCAGGTAGTACGCAGTCCAGCCCACTGTGGCGCAGCGCCGGCCTACGACGTAATTCCACTGCCCGTTGCCCGGCGCGTAGCCGCGGAAGGCGGCGCGGGCCGGTGGTGCATCTGAGTTCAGCGCGAAATCTGCGGATACCGCGCGCACATCGGTCAGCAGGGCTCTGGTACGGTCACCGAAGCGCTGCTCCGCCACCAGTGCATCGATGGTCTGCGGCGCGAGCGGCAAACCTGGGTGGAACACGATCTCTTCGAGAAAGGAGTGCGCGATGCGTATGCCCAGATGATCGAAGAGAATCGCAAAACTTCCGGGGCCGGCCAGTTCATTCGATTGCTTCAGCAGCTCGGTGAGCGCAGAGGCCCGCACCCAGAACGCAGCCACACCCAGTATCTGGTCAGCGGGTCCGCGCATGGGATGCAGGAACGCGATCGTCTGCGTGCCACCAACATCCGGCAGATCGAGAAACACATCCGAGATCACCGGCGCGCCGCGTAGTGCCTGCTGTACGAAGCTGCGATAGGCAAGGCTCACGCCGAACAGGCGCTCTTCCGTCCCCACGATCACCTTGCCCGATGCATCGAGCACCGCCACGCCGCGAATGCCCGGATCGGTCACCGGCCAGACCTGCAGCTGCGCCCGCAACGTCGGCGCGATACGCGCGGCTTCAGAGGGAGTGGCCTGCAGCAATGCCAGTGCGCTGGGAATCAGCGCCATGCGATTCACCGCGCGCTGATAGCCGCGATTGAAAGTGTCGATACGCCCGACCAGCTCATCGGCACGCGCAGCAAGCAGATCGGAACTGCTGGTCAGCTGCACCTGCCTGGCATTACGAAGACTGATCCAGGTGACGACGCCCAGCGGCAGCAGCGATGCAATGACCAGCAGCACCACAAGCTTGGTGCGTAACGGCCAGTCGACGAAGCGTATCCACGCCCGCATCCGTCCTCCCCCTTAAGGATCGCGACCTCAATTTAGGTGCGCGGTACGGCAAACGCAAAATTACCGCGGGGGATGACATATCAACGGGAAAGGATGGTGCCCGGGGTCGGAATCGAACCAACGACACGCGGATTTTCAATCCGCTGCTCTACCAACTGAGCTACCCGGGCATAGGGGCTCTAAGGGGCGCGTATTAGACCGGGGGTGCCTTGAGGGCGTCAAGGACCGAATCCCGCCCTGTCGACGACGCCCGCCGGATGCCCGTCTTCAGGCCTCGGGAGCCTGGAATTCCTTGGGTTTCTCCGACCCGTCGCCGAAGAAGTATTTCTCCATTTCGGCTTCCAGGAACTTGCGGGCCTTGGGATCCACGGGCGTCAGGCGGTATTCATTGATCAGCATGGTCTGGTGCTTCACCCAGGCTGCCCAGGCCTCTTTGGAGACCTCATTGAAGACGCGCTGGCCAAGGGGGCCGGGGTATGGCACGCGGTCGAGGCCGGGGGCCTCGCGCTTCAGCAACACACATTGCACGGTGCGGGTCATGGGGGTGGATTCTGCAGCAACTGGGAGATGGGTGCGGGCAACCCGACCTGGGCCGGCCGCGCCGCGTTATACCACAGGGCGCCGGGACCCTCCTGCACCGCGGCGGCAGGCGACACCTCGACCCACAAAGGGTGGATGGTGAGGTCGAAATGCGTGAAGGCGTGCAATAGCGCTGCGGTTTCGCGCGGTGCAGCCGGCACGGGCTGATCGCGGGCGATGCGCCCCGCTGCAAGCTCAGACAAGGCTTCGCCGCGCGTCGCGTACTCCGGCGGCGACCACAGTCCGCCCCACACACCCTGAGCTGGCCGCTGTACCAGCCGCACGCTGCCATCGGCACGACGTGCCAGCAGCATCCACACTTCGCGTGCGCGCCGCTGCAGCGGCTTCTTCGGCGCGGGGAAGTCATGCACGGCGCCCGCCTTGTATGCAGCGCAGCGGGCAATGAACGGGCAGTCGGCGCAACGCGGCTGACGTCGCGTGCACAGTGTGGCGCCCAGATCCATGATGGCCTGTGTGTACTGCGCGACTCGCGGCTGCGGCGTCAGCAAGGTGGCCAGACGCCACAGCTCGTTCTCGAAAGCGCGCTCGCCGGTGCGTCCCGCTACGGCAAACAGCCGTGACAGCACCCGTCGCACATTGCCGTCCATGATGGGATGCGATTGATCGAGGCTCAGCGCGAGAATCGCGCCTGCAGTGGAACGGCCCACACCGGGCAATGCCGCCACCGCTTCAAACTGCGCCGGAAACACGCCGCCATGTTCATCGCGGATGCGCTGCGCGGCGCGCTGCAGGTTGCGTGCGCGGGCGTAATATCCCAGGCCCGACCACAGATGCAGCACTTCGTCGATGGGCGCGTTGGCCAGCGCCAGCACATCCGGAAAGCGCGCCATGAAGCGCTCGAAATAGGGAATCACGGCGGCAACCTGCGTCTGCTGCAGCATCACCTCCGAAACCCACACGCGATACGGCGTCCGGTCCTTCTGCCAGGGCAGATCATGCCGGCCGGATGCGTCATGCCAGGCCAGCAGCTCGGGGGCGACGGGCTCGATGGCGTCCGATTCAATCGACATCAAGGACAAGCTCCCGGGCTGTCGCGCCCGCTGCCGTCGCCTGCCGGATGCGCAGGGTGCCGTGCGCATCCAGCGCCCTCAATGCCGCCAGCGGCAGCTCGAAGGGTTCGCTCTTCGCATCCAGCGGTTGCAGATAGCGATCGACGTCGAGACGATCGGCCGACAGATCGAAGCGCAGTGACAGCGGTGACAGGCGCGGCAGGGCGACGGTGCCCTGAAGATGCGTGTCATCAAGCGTGGCGTCGAAGGCATCAAGAGCCACGCCGCCATCGCGATAGTTCCAGTGCGTGACCAGGCGCAGTGCACCGAATGCCTTCGGATCGCGTGTCGCCGGCAGAGCAAAGGCCGCGGTATTCAGCAGCCGGCGCAGCGATGCGGACTCCACTTTCAATTCGCCCTGAGCAGCAGGCATCGCGCCACCACCGGCTGCCTGCAGAGACCCGGCAAGGGCCGTCTCGTCCCATCTCAGTTGCCAGGAAGGGGCGGAAATCTCCACCGCACTCGGCACCACGCGCAGCGCGGGGATCTTCAGCAATAGTTCCACACCGCTGGCGGTCAATGGCGCGCCATGAACGCGACCGCTCAACTCGAACTGCGCGAAGTCCAGCACCGGTGCCCGCAGGTCTGCAGGCAATCCGGTCTCGAGGTTCAGGGAATCCAGCGTCCAGGCCCTGCCAGATGCCGCATCGTCAAAGCGCAGGCTGGAGTCGCTCAGTTGCAGCGAGTCGATCTGGGAGCGCAGCTGCGATGAATCGGCAGTGGCAACTGTCGGCGGCGCGAATGACCAGTTGCCCTGCCCTGCGGCATCACGCTGCAGTCGCAGCGAAAGGCCTTCGATCTCGATGCGACTGATGTGCAGTTCCTTGTTCAGCAGCGGACGCGCTGCCACCTGCAACCGCAATGATCGCCACGCGGCGAAAGGCTGCTGCCCGAAGCCCGGCGCGTTGGCGATCTCGCCCCCGCGGCTCTCGATGCCGATGTGGGCACCAAGGCGCCAGTGCAGCTCGCCGGTAAGCTTCACGCTGCGCCCGAGAGCCTGTGTGGCAGCGGTTTCAATGCGGCCGCGGAAACGATCCGGATCGATGGTGAAAACCAGCACGACAACAGCAAGCGCTGCCAGCAGGGCCAGCGCCAGAAGCGAGCCGATGATCCAGAGAATCAGCCGGCGGGTGTGCCGTGCCATTTGATCGCGTACTGCACCAGTTGCGCATTGGTGTCGAGCGCGAGTTTACGCTTGATCGTCAGCCGGTGCGTTTCGACTGTTTTCACCGACAACGAGAGATTTTCCGCGATTTCGCGCGTACCCAGCCCACGACCGATGAGGCTGATCACCTGCAGTTCGCGCGCCGACAGTCGCGTGCTGGGTCCGCCATCTGCCTGGCGCCGCGCCTCGAGGCTGCGCTTCAGCGAATCGCTGACGAAGCGCTCACCGCTGAGCACGGCGCGCAGTGCGGTGATGAGCTGATCGGTGGCCGCCTGCTTCATGATGTAGCCGGCTGCGCCTTCGGCCAGCAGCCGCTCGGCGTAGATGGCCTCGTCGTGCATGGACAGCACCAATACGCGGATCTCCGGAAAATGCGCGTGCACGTCGCGCACCACGTTGAAGCCATCGCCCTCGGACAGCGACAGGTCGACCAGCAGAGCATCGGGTTTGAGCTCACGCACCATCTTGCGCGCCTGCTGTTCGGACTGCGCCTCGCCGCAGATGGTGAGATCGGGTTCGGCCTCGATCATCAGCCTGATGCCCTGACGCACCACGGGATGATCGTCAACGATCAGCACCCGGCGGGGTTCGATGGACGTGGCACCCATTACGCGGCCTCCTGGCTCATGTTCACGGGACAACGACAGCGCAGCGTCGTGCCAGCGCCGGGACGCGATTCAACTGAAAGATATCCACCGATCAGCTGCGCGCGATACCGCATGATACGCAGTCCCATGCCACCGCGCGCGTGTTGCAGCGGATCGAAGCCCTTGCCATCGTCTATGACCAGCAGCTCCACGTCGGCGCCGGCCACGCGCAGCCGCAGGTGGATCTGCGTGGCATCCGCGTGGCGGGCGGCATTCAGCACGCCTTCCTGCGCGATGCGATACAGATTGGTGGCCGTGTTCTCGTCCAGTGTGGCGCTCGGCGGCAGGCTCAGCTCCATGCGCACGCGGATGCCATAGCGCTCGAACACCTGGTTCACCAGCTCTTCGAGGCCCTCCATCAGCCCGTCCGGTGATGGCCGCACCGGCGAGAGCCCGCGCGCCAGCGAACGCGTGCTGCGGATGGCCGAATTCACCAGCTGGACGATCTGATCCACCGCGGCGCTCAGCGGCGGACTGCCGGCGTGCGCAGCCCGCTGACCCAGACTCTGCAGCATCATCGCGATGCCGGCCAGCTGCTGGCCCAGATCATCGTGCAGATCGCCGCCGATGCGCTGCTGCACACTGGTGGCCACCTGCATCAATTCGCGCTCCAGCTGCTTGCGCTCGGCGATATCCGCCAGCACCGCGACGACGCAGCGTCGCGAACCCAGCATCAGCGAGGAGAAGTAGCCCTGCACCGGACAGATTTCGCCGTTGCTGTGCCGGCCCTCCAGATCAATGATGGAAGTGCGATTGTTCTCGGTGCCCTCGAACACCGTGCGCAACAGGCCCGCGAAATTGGCATCGCTGCGAAAGCTCAGGGTCTGCGCATTGCGACCGGTGAGCTCGCCGCACTGGTAGCCGAACATTTTTTCGAGCGCGGGATTGGCGAACAGGATGGTGGCATCCTCGGCCACCAGCATCACGCCCTCGCTCATGCGTTCGATGATCGCCGCCTGCAACTGCAGCTGCTCGCGCTGCTCCTGCTCCTCGGTGATGTCCTCGATCACGCCGTATGCGCGGATGGGCTTGCCATCGTGTCCCAGCGTATAGGTGGCGCTCTGCCGCACATGGCGCCAGCTCCCATCCCGGTGCCGCACGCGGTAGTTCATCTCATAGTTGGTGCCGAGCAGGCGCTGCGCCTCGATGGTGCTGGTGAAGCGGGCCAGGTCATCCGGATGGATCAGTCGCAGCCAGCCGCCGAACTCATCGCCCGCTTCATCCACCTGGTCGTAGCCAAACACACGTTTCAGACCATGGCGCTCGGTCTTGTTCGTGCGCAGGTCCAGGTCATAGACCACGCCGTGCAGCGCCGACAGCGACATGCGGAAGCGTTCCTCGCGTGCGCGCAGCCGGTCGAAGTCTGCAGTGCGCGCCGTCACGTCGATCACATAGCCCAGCGCCAGGCGGCCGGGCTTGCCATCCGATCGCGTGATCCAGCGCGCACGCGCGAGGACGCAGATCCAGCGCCCCTGCTCGTGGCGGAGCCGATAGGTCTCCTCGTAGACGGGTGCGATGCCCTGCACGAAATCGCCGTAAGCCAGGTCCTGTCGCGTGGCGTCTTCGGGATGCAGGCGACTGCGCCAGAAATCCTGCATCGCGCGACCCTCAACGCAATCGACACCCAGCATCCGATAGAAGCCGTCCGAGCACACGACATTGTCTTCGGGAAAGAAATGCTGCCAGACACCCACGTCCACCAGGTTGAGGGCGGTTTCGATTCCCTCCTGGATCAGGCTCAGCGTCGGGCGCGGGATGCCACCGTTATCAGCGTCGGTTTGGGCTTCCATGTTCGCGACGGATTCTGCCTGAAACATTGCCGACCTTCCCTGGCCTGGATCACCGTACACTGCCTCCCGCCCGCGCGGTTATGCTGCATTGCACACTTTTGAAGAGGAAAAGGGAATGTATCGCCTGCCATTGGTAGCGGCTGCGACCTGCGTGCTCGCTCTGCCGGTATTCACTCGCGAATTGCCGACCGCGAAGCCGGAGTCGGTGGGAATGTCCACCGAAAGACTGGCGCGCATCGACCCGATGATCGAGCGCTACATCACCAATGGCCAGATTGTCAGCGCTGTCACGGTGGTGCTGCGCGATGGCAAGGTGGTGCAGAACAAGGCTTACGGCTACCAGGATCCCGATGCCCGCGCACCGCTGCGCAGCGATGCGTTGTTCCGCCTGGCCTCGCAGTCCAAGCCCATCACCGCCGTGGCCATACTCTCGCTCGTGGATGAGGGCCTGGTGCGGCTGTCTGATCCGGTGTCGCGATTCATTCCGGAATTCCGCGGATCGCGGGTGGCTGTGCCCAAACCAGGCATGCAGGCGCCTGCGCCGCTGCCGCCGGGCGTTGCGCCCACGGGTCCCAGGCCCGACGCGGACTTCGTGCCGGCAGTGCGTGAAATCACCGTGCGCGACCTGCTCACGCACACCTCCGGCCTCGGCAGCGGGGGTCTCGGAACCATGGTGTCCACCGACATCCAGCGTCAACCCACCGACACACTTGCAGACTTCATTCCGAAGCAGGCAAAAGCATCGCTCGATTTCCAACCCGGCACACGCTGGAGCTACAGCGTCAGCGCCGGCTTCGAAACCCTGAGCCGCATCGTCGAGATCGTCTCAGGCAAGCCCTACAACGTATTCCTGAAAGAACGCCTCTTCGCCCCGCTGGACATGATGGATACCGACTTCGTCATTCCCGCCGCAAAGCAGGCGCGCGCGCACTCCATGTATCGCCGCACCACAGACGGCCGCTGGGAAACCACTTCTCCCCCACCGGCATTCGCCAGCGATGTGTACTTCTCCGGCGCAGTGGGCCTGATCAGCACCGCTCGCGATCTCGCCCGCTTCGAGCAGATGCTGCTCAACGGCGGCGAGCTCGACGGCGTGCGCATTCTCGCGCCCCGCACCGTTGAGCTGATGCGGACCAATCACGTAGCCGATCTGTTCCACGGCATGCGCGGCAACGAGGACGGCATGGGGTTCGGACTGGGAGTGGCCGTGACGCTGGACGAAACCAAAGCGGTGTGGCGTCGATCCGTCGGCAGTGCGGGTTGGTATGGCGCGTTTGGCACGATCGTGTGGCACGACCCGCGTGAGGGCATCGTGGCCGTGCTGATGACTCAGCAGTCAGTCCCAGCGCTTCAGAACGATTTTGGCAACGCAGTCATGCAGGCCATCACGAGTTCGCGACCAGCCCGCTGACCGCACCAGCGCCGGCTGTCCGCGGCGCGCGAAAGCCCGCGCGCCACGCCCGCCAGCATCAAAGCTGAACTTCGAAATCCCCGTCTTTATCGTTGATCTTGAACCGGCCGTTCTGCACCGCCGAAACCCACTTGGTGGTCTTCAAGAATCCACCGAACGCAAACAGATGCACCGATTCGAAGTTGGATTCGCCACTACCCTTGGCGGCAGCCAGCTGCGTCACCACTTCTTCCGGTCCACTGTCCTTGAGCAGGCTGGCGATCAGACTCGCCTTGCCACTGGTCAGCGCCCGGATCGATGCACCAGCGCCGCAGATCTTGGCGTAGCGCAGCAGCGTCTTGATGCTGGCCGGCCCGCCCAGACCCGGACGGATGGTGTTCTGGATGCCGTTGGCGCGCATGATCTTTTCCCACGCGATGATGGGTTCGGATTCGAAACACACCTGCGTGGTGAATTTCAGCTCGAAGCCCTGCTCCTTGGAGAGGGCGACTTTGCGCGCTTCGAACTGGCGCTGCTGATCTGCAGTCATGTGCGCATGGCCTTCCGGGTGGCCGGCCATGTACTTGGTCTTGATGCCGGCCTTCGCGAAGTGACCGGTCTCGAGCACGCCGATGGTGGAATCGAAAGCGCCTTCGGGCTTGGGCATGTCGCCGGCGATCAGCAGCATCTTCTTTGCGCCCGCGACCTGCGTGAGCTTGCGCGCGATCTCGGCCACTTCGGCGGCGTCCTTGATGCGACGGCAGGGCACATGCGGCACGGCATTGAACCCGGCTTCGCCCACCGCCTTCGCGGCCGCCGTCAGATCATCCCAGGTCTGGTTGGGGAACAGCGCGATGAAGATGTCGGTGCCTTTGGGCACCAGCGTGGCGGCTTCGGCAAGGAACTCGGTGTCCTTGCAGGTCATTTCGATCGAAGCGTTCTGGAGCAGCGCGCGGATCTGCGCACTGGTGGCAGTGATGACGGACATGAAGCGGACTCCCTACAGTTTCTTGCGTAGCGCCAGCGCGCCAAGCAGCAGCAGCGCCGGAATCGACAGCGCGCCACCACCACCGCTGCCACCTGCATCCACAGGTTGCGCAGCTGGCGCCTTCACTCGCACGGCAGTGGAGGCAGTACGCACAACACTTGCACCGTCGGTGCAGGTGAGCGTGTAAGTATAGATTCCCGCCGAGGCAGGTGTCACAGCCAAAGAGCCCGACGTACCCACGGTATCGCTCCAGGCGCCACCGGTGGTGCAAGTGCTTGCCGTAGGCGAGGACCAGGTCAGCGTGGCAGAAGCGCCGACGTCAATGTCTGTCGTCGACACTGAAAATTCCACGGGCAGCGCGCCATTGCTGCCCAGATCGAGCTTGAAGATCGCGCCCGCGCCGCCGACGGAATCAGAGAACGTCGCGCCGTACAACGAGTTGCCCACGACGAGCAATGTGCCATAAGGCTTGCTGCCATCCAGCAGCGTGCCCGCGAAGCTGTGCAGCAGGCTGTACTGGCCCGCGGGACTGATGCGCCACGCAGTGCCCTGATTCAGATAACCGCCCGACTCCGTGGTGCCGTACAGATTGCCGGCGGCATCCTGCGAAATGCTGGACAGTGGAAAGCCGCTGGCAAACGGCGGACCACCGAAGGCATGCAGCGCAGTGACGACGCCCGCCGGCGTCATCTTGAACACGGTGCCGTAACCGTTGGCGCCACCCTGATAGGCCGTACCGTAGTAGTTGCCATCGGCAGCCAGCAACAGGCCCGCGCGCGGGTTGGCACCCGTGGCGTTGGTCGACAGTCCCAGCGCGTTGAAATTTCCCAGCGACGGGAAGGAGTAAAGCCTGGTCAGGCTACCGCCTGTGGAAATGC
>DATNCK010000135.1:0-5885 GCA_035571575.1 Steroidobacteraceae bacterium
CCGATCGAGGCGGCATGCACCAGTACGCGGATGCGTGGTTTGCCCAGCGCGGACAGCTCCTCCATCAATGTCCGGAGCCACGCGCGATTGCGGAAGAATGCCGTGGCGCCTTTTTGAGCACCGTCGTAGACCCGGAGCATCACCGGCTCCATGTGCGCTCCTCGGTGACGATGCCCTGCAGCGCAATGTCGTGCGGCAGCGGATGGATGGTGGGCAGTTGCGAAGCCGCATATCCGATGCCGGTTGCATGGAAATTCCGCTGCTGGGCCTGCAGCAGCGCCAGCGTGCGATCGAAATAACCACCACCGTAGCCCAACCGGTAGCAGAGCTGGTCGAAGCCGACCACCGGTGCAATCAACAACTGCGGTACGAATGGCGTGTGATCGGCCGGCACCGGAATATTCCAGAAGCCTTTCTCCATGGCACAGCCCGGGGACCAGCGACGGAACTGCAGGGCTTGCGCCTTCTGCACCACCACCGGCAGCACACAGACCAGGCCCTGTGCATGCAGATCACCCAGCCAGGGCCGCAGATCCGGCTCGCCGCGCAGCGGCCAGAACGCACTGACGACGGTGCCGGCAGACAACCTGCCCTCGCTGCGCCACAGCGCATCGAGCCGCCGCGAAATTTCCGCCGACGCGTGCTGGCGCTGCTCCACGGGCGCACGCAGGCGCTGTTCGATCAGGCGCTCGCGTTCGCTGCGGCGCCAATCCATGATCTGCTGGCGGTCGAGATTCTCTTGCATGCGCGAAAGACTACCATCCGCAATGCATCGCAAGATTCAGGATGTACGCCCGAACCGCCCGCGGCATGATTCGCTCCATGAACAGCAACGAACATCGCAACGCCATCGATCGGGTCTGCCGGCTGATCGATTCCAGCGACGCCGCGCCGGACCTTACCGCGCTGGCACGTGAGGCAGGCCTGAGCCCGTGGCACTTCCAGCGCGTATTCAAGGCTGCCCTGGGCATCAGCCCCAAGCGCTATGCCATGGCACGGCGTCAGCAACGGTTGAGCCAGCAACTGCGCGCGGCATCCTCCGTGACCGACGCCATCTTCGATGCCGGTTACGCCACCAGCTCAGCCGCCTACCGCGACAGCAAACTGCTGGGCATGGCGCCGGCGCGACTGCGCACCGGCGGCGTCAACGAACGCATTCGCTACACCACTGCCGATACCAGCCTCGGCCCCATTCTCGTCGCGGCCACCGAACGCGGCATCTGCATGGTGGAATTCGGCGGCCAGCGTACTCTGCTGGCGGAACTGCATCGCCGTTTTGCGAAGGCCGACATCGAGCGTGCCGACGATGAGCTCGCCGAGTGGGTGCGACAGGTGGTGGCGCACATCGATGATCCAGCCGGCACGGATGCAGGCCTGCCGTTGGACATCCGCGGCACGGCTTTTCAGGTGCGAGTATGGAATGCGCTGACGCGCCTGCTGCCCGGAGAAACCGTCTCGTACAGCGAGCTCGCGCGTCGCATCAAGTCGCCGGACAGCACGCGTGCCGTGGCGCGCGCCTGCGCCACCAATCAGATTGCAGTGCTGGTGCCCTGCCATCGCGTCATCGGCAGCGATGGCAATCTCAGGGGCTACAAGTGGGGCCTCGCGCGCAAGCGCAAACTGCTCACGCGCGAGAGTTCCATCAGCGACAAGGACTAGGCGCGATAGCTCTTGCGCTTCGGCGTGCGATGCGCAATCTCGGGCGCATACGGCGGCGCCGTCAGCACGCGGGTCTCGGCCTTGGCGCGCGCTTCGGGGAATCCATCCTGCGGCTCGGAGGCCAGAATGGCGTCGCAGCGTTCCTTGATACCCGGCTTGAACTCCGGATGCGTGAACAGGAACAGGTCATTGTTCTTCACGCCGTTGAGCACACGCTCGCCCGCTTCCAGCGGATCCATCATCAACGACTCGGTGCCCGCTTCGGAGGCGATGTTGTCGGTGCTGACGCCACCGGGCAGGAACACGGACGTGCCGATGTTGGTGCCCATCAGTTCCACACGCAGCGCTTCCATCAGGCCACAGGAGGCGAACTTGGTGGCGGTGTACACGCCTGCATTGACGCCGGGCAGGATGCCGCCCATCGAGGAGGTGGTGACGATGTGCGAGCCTTCCTTGTGCGCCAGCATGTGCGGAATCACCGCCGCACAGCCGTTGTAGATGCCGGTGAAATTCACCGCCACCGCCGCATCCCAGCTGCGGGCATCCACCTGGCTGGCCTGGCGCAGCGTCTTGATGCCAGCGTTGTTCACCAGCAGATGCAGGTTGCCGAACTTGGCGTTGATCTCGGCCAGCGTCTTCGTCCAGCCGTCGCGATCCGTCACATCGTGGCGAATGGCGATGACGCGTGATCGCTGCTCGGGCTTGTAGAGCTTCATCGCGGGCTCGACCTGGTCTTCCTGGATGTAGCCCATCACCACATTCATGCCGGCGTTGGCGGCGGCGCGACCGATGCCGAGACCGATGCCGGTGTTGCCACCGGTGATGTACACGGTCTTGCCCTTCAGCTCGGTGAGCTGTGGCTGCTGGCGCTGGCCGGCCGGCGGAGGCGTGCCCAGCACGCGGTCAGCCGGCGGCCGTGCACCAGGTGGGCGCGCAGCCGGAGGAGCCCCGGCAGGTGTGGCCGGCTCAGCAGATCGCAATTGAGTGGCCAGCATTGCGGCCCCAGCCGTGACGGCCATGCTTCCCAAGACCTGGCGACGGTCCACCTCGGACTGAATGCCTCGCTTTTTCACTTTGCACCCCCAAATGATTTCTTGCTGTCAGCGATGCAAGTCAGCTTATCACGGTGGTGCGCGGATCCTCCGGCGTGCCAGCGTTTTCGTCTATCGCAACGCGGGGGACACCAGCTATCCTCCGGAACTCATGAAAGTCTCGCTGAAACTGGTGCCGGCCGTAGCGCTGCTGGTCGTTTCGTCGACGTGGGCTGAAACGCCGCCTCTACCTGCCAATTTTCGCCTGACAGACATGTCCATGATCCTGGAAGACGTGGACGGTCTGATCGCATGGCTCAATCTCATGCCGAAGGACCTTGCCGCTGACTTTGCAGGCGAGCCACCCGATCACTCGGGCCGCAATGTAAATCAGGACATCGCAGACTATCTGTTGACTACGCCCGTGGTGCAGCAGATCGAAAACGCGCGCAGGCACATTCGCGAGACGACTTCCACGGCAACCAGCGTCGTGGCAAGGGAATCCGTGCAGCGGCTGGAAGACCTCGTCAGGCCGGAGTTCTGCCGTGCCGTGGTGTTGCGCGCCTATTGGGACCAGCGCCGCATGAGGGAGAAGCATCACGAACTGATCCGGGCCGTCGTGAAGCCGTTGCCGCCCTTCTATGAACGGTCTGTAGCCGTGGACCTGGCGGCACTGGATCGCACCAGTGACGGGTTGCGCGACCTGGTGGCATCCGCCATCGCAGACTGCGCGGTCGGTGAGCGCGATCCTTCCGCCTTCGTCCGCAGATCGCAGGCTGTTCTGCCTGAGTACGATCGTATCCGTGTTGATGTCATGGACGAGCAGCGGGGACTGCGCGGCAATCGCGATCCGGATACGGCCTGGGCTTTGCGGACGCAGTCCTGTCCTGCTCCTGTATCGGCCGGTACCGGTGGCAGATCGCCGTTGCGAATGATTAGAACTCCGGTCCTCGATGACTTCTATCCTGAGCAATTGCGGCGACTTTGGGTGACAGGCACGGCACGCGTCCAGGTCGATGTCGACGCCGGCGGATGCGTGACCGCCGTACGCCTCTGGAATTCCACCGGCTCCAAAGACCTGGACCAGGCAGCGCTGGACGTTGCCTTCCAGATCAGGTTTCAGCCCGCGGCAATCGATGGCAGACCGATCAGCAGCAAGGGCATCATTCCCATTCGTTTCGCTATGCCCGACGAGTCGGCAACATCCACTGCGAGTCAGCCCCAGCCGTAGTTGAAACTGATGCTGATGCGTTCGCTGGCAGCAGAATTCGCAACCACTTCGTGTCGCAGCCAGCTTTCGAACAGCAACAAGCTGCCCGGCGCGGCCGGCATCACCACCCAGTTGCGGTTGCGCGCCGCGGCGTCGGTCTTGCGCGGCGGCGCGCCCATGTAGCGATCCAGCCGCGGATCCTCGAACTTCAGCCCGGGCGCACCGCGCGGCACACGCACGTAGTACGTACCACTGACCACCGACAGCGGATGCAGATGCAGGCTGTGCGTCACACCGCGCGGCATGAGGTTCACCCAGCAATCCGTCATCGTCAGTGGTTTGCCGCCCAGATCGAACTGCAACTCACGAACGAAGCGCGCGACCTGCCTGTCGATCCAGCGTTGCAGCTCAGCAAAGGTCGGCGACTGCCGGTGCATCTGGTGCGCCGATGCATAAGAGGTGAACCCGCCGGGATAATTGCGGCGCGACCAGCGCTGGCCGGCCAGATCGTCATGCGAGAGCTGCACGCACTCCCGCAGCAAGCGGCGGTTGAGGACCGCCGCTCTGCCTGGTGACAGGGCGGCGGCGCAGATCCGCGTCGGAAACAGGCTGCGGATCGCCACCTTTCGGAACCGGGCTTCCGAACTACTGATGCGCGGCCGGTGCAGGCGCTGGCGCGGGCGCGGGAGCCGGTGGGGCGCCCTGCTGGCGCGCTCCACCACCACCTCCCGGCGGCCCGAAGCGCGGGGGATTCTTCTTCAGCTCGTTCGCCCGGTACGTGAGGTAGGAGCGAACCGCTTCCACATCTTCCACCTTCAGCGATTTGTTGAACGGCATCATGCCGTTCTCCCGCAGCGCGCCGTCGTACACGATGGCCTTGAACAAGGGTGCGTTGCTCAGCGCCGTGGTGTAGTTGAGATCCGGATAGCCGGTGAACATGCGGCCGCCCTCATGACAGCCGGTGCAGCTTTGTTCATAGACTTCCTGTCCGTGCTTGCGCTGGGTGTCGTCACCAAAGTTCTCCGGCGGGTTCAGAACCTGGGCAACCGCCGGCGGAGCAGGCGGCATCGCCACCGTTCCGCCGAGCTTGTAGACCAGCAGGCGATTGACACCTGTGGCCGCGGCATAACCCGTGCTCGCCGAGGAGATCAGCGCCAGATACTGCACGCCATCGATGGAGTAGGTCACCGGGCCGGGCACGACGTTGCCCTGTGTCGGTGTCGACCAGACCGGTTCACCCGAGTCAGCGCGGAAAACCGAAAGCTTCTGCCCGGCGGTGCCCTGGAACACCAGATTGCCGGCGGTGGTGAGCGTGCCGGCGCTGCCGCTGCCCTGGCGCTGTGTCCAGGCCGCCTTGCGCTTCACGGGATCCCAGGCCAGCAGGTAGGCGCCGCCGCCCTGGATGACCGGACGCTGTATCGATGCGTCCGGCTGCTTCGACAGACTCACGTCCACGAGCTGGTTGCCCAGGATCTTGCTGCCCTTCTCCGCGACATAGGATCCCACGCCGTAATTGGCAGGAATGTAGATCAATCCGGTGTTCGGGTTATACGACTGCGAAGACCAGGCATGGGCCCTCCCGGGCACCACATAGAACCCCTTGCCCGTCTTGCCGTAGTTGGCATCCGGATTGAGGATGGGTTTCCAGTTGTTCTTCTCGTCGAAGCCCGTGGCCCAGTTGATGCTCGGCACGAAGGGATCAGCCGACACCACCTTGCCGGTTCCCACTTCGATGACATACATGACGCCATTCTTCGGCGCCTGCATCACCACGTGTTTCTTTTCACCACCGACGACGATGTCCGCCACGGTCAGCGGCGAAGTGCTGTCGAAATCGAAGCCTTCCATCGGCGTGGTCTGGTAGTGCCACTTGTATTTGCCGGTCTTCGCATCGAGCGCAACGATGGATGCGATGAACAGATTGTCGCCGCCATCAGGCGAGCGAAGCGACGAGGGCCAGGGAATGCCATTGCCCGTGCCGAACA
>DATNCK010000136.1:0-10127 GCA_035571575.1 Steroidobacteraceae bacterium
TCCCGGTCCAGCCCGGGCAACCGGACCTTGATCAGCTCATGGTCGGCAAGTGCCCGCTGGGTCTCGGCGACGACGCCCTCTGTCAGGCCGGCATTGCCCATGAGAATCACGGGTTTGAGGGGGTGCGCCAGACCCTTCAGGTGCCTGCGCTGTTTCTCGGAAAGTATCATCCGGCCACATTCTATCCGACCCATGCCGTCCGGCGTCTTGAAGGCTGTGGGCGTCGCCCTCATGAACCACCTCTCACAGCACCCCTTACGTCCTGGGCTGTGCTTGCTGGCGGGTGGTCCTAGGATGGTGTAGCGTGCTCGAAAGGCTTGGTAATACCGGCCTGTAGGGCAAGAGGTTGCCGAATTGAATGATATGACTGGCAAGGTGCTGATCTGGGTCGCGGTGGTCGGAGCTACGCTGTTCCTGTTCAGCAAGTTCATGCCGCCGGCCAATGCGCCGCAGGAAGTCCGTTACTCCGAATTCCTCGAGGATGTGGAGCAGGGGCGCGTGAACAATGTCGTGCTGCAGGGTGAATTCATCCAGGGCACCCGCAAGGACAAAACGCAGTTCCGCGCCTACAACCCGGAGACGGATTACTCCGCGCTGATCGGCGCCCTGCACAAGGCCAATGTCGGCATCGAAGGCCGTCCGCCGAAGCAGCAGAGCCTGCTGACGCAGCTGCTTATACAACTCGCGCCGGCGTTGCTGCTCATTCTCGTGTTCGTCTACATGTTGCGCCAGATGCAGGGCGCGGCCGGTGGTCGTGGCGCGATGTCCTTCGGCAAGAGCAAGGCACGACTACTGGGCGAAGACCAGGTCAACGTCACCTTCGCTGACGTGGCGGGCGTGGACGAAGCCAAGCAGGAAGTGGGCGAGATCGTCGACTTCCTCAAAGACCCGGGCAAGTTCCAGAAGCTGGGCGGCAAGATTCCCAAGGGCGTGCTGATGGTCGGCTCGCCCGGCACTGGCAAAACATTGCTGGCGCGCGCCATCGCGGGCGAAGCCAAGGTGCCGTTCTTCACGATTTCCGGCTCCGACTTCGTCGAGATGTTCGTCGGCGTAGGCGCTTCGCGCGTGCGCGACATGTTCGAGCAGGCCAAGAAGCATGCGCCCTGCATCATCTTCATCGATGAAATCGACGCGGTGGGCCGCCATCGCGGCGCCGGTCTGGGCGGTGGCCATGACGAGCGCGAGCAGACGCTGAACCAGCTGCTGGTCGAGATGGATGGCTTCGAAGGCAACGAAGGCATCATCGTCATCGCAGCCACCAACCGACCCGACGTGCTCGATCCGGCGCTGTTGCGTCCGGGCCGTTTCGATCGTCAGGTCGTGGTGCCGCTGCCCGATGTGCGCGGCCGCGAACAGATCCTGCGCGTGCACATGCGCAAGGTGCCGGTGGCCGACGATGTGAAGCCTGCGCTGATCGCGCGTGGCACACCGGGATTCTCCGGCGCAGATCTGGCCAATCTGGTGAACGAGGCAGCGTTGTTCGCCGCGCGTGCCAACCAGCGCGTGGTCTCGATGGAACAATTCGAGAAGGCCAAGGACAAGATCTACATGGGCGCCGAGCGGCGCTCGATGGTGATGAGCGCCGAAGAGAAGCGCATGACGGCGTACCATGAAGCAGGTCACGCCATCGTCGGTTTCCAGGTGCCTGAGCATGATCCGGTCTACAAGGTCACGATCATTCCGCGCGGACGCGCTCTGGGTGTCACGCAGTTCCTGCCTGAGGGCGATCGCTACAGCACCAGCAAGCGGCAACTGGAAAGCCGCATTGCCACACTGTTCGGTGGTCGTCTCGCGGAAGAGCTGATCTTCGGTCGCGACTCGGTGACCACCGGTGCGTCGAACGACATCGAGCGCGCCACCGAAGTGGCGCGCAACATGGTCACGCGCTGGGGGCTTTCGGACCGCCTTGGGCCTCTGACCTACTCCGAGGAGTCCGGCGAAGTGTTTCTCGGCCGGCAGGTCACGCAGACCAAGCAGGTTTCGGATGAAACCGCGCATGCCATCGACGAGGAAGTGCGTCGTGTCATCGAGACCAACTACAACCGCGCCAAGAGCATCCTCGAGGAACATCTCGACAAGCTGCACGCCATGGCCGAGGCCTTGATCAAGTTCGAGACCATCGACGATGGCCAGATCAAGGAGATCATGGCTGGCAAGCCGCCCACGCCACCCGCTGGCTGGGACAGCGGACTTGCCGGTGGGCCGCCCACGGCCGGCGGACCTGGTGCAGATCCTCAAGCCAGACCGGCCTTCGGTCCGGCGGCGCGCAACGCGGACTGATCCACAGCTCCCGATAACTGCCGTGCAACTGCGGTGCGCAGATCGCGTGCTCGATTTATCGCGCCCCGTGATCATGGGCGTGCTGAATGTCACACCCAATTCCTTTTCTGATGGCGGACGTCATGCATCGCCGCGGGCGGCGCTGGATCACGCGCGCGGGATGGCTGTCGCAGGGGCTGGCATCATTGATGTGGGCGGGGAATCCACACGTCCCGGCGCGCAGCCGGTGCCACTGCAGGAAGAGCTGGATCGTGTGCTGCCGGTGATCGAATCGCTGCGTCGCGAGCTGGATGTACTGATCTCCATCGACACGATGAAGCCGGCGGTGATGACCGCCGCTGTGGCGGCGGGTGCCGGAATGGTGAATGACGTGCTGGCACTGCAGGCGCCGGGCGCGATGGAAGCCGTGGCCGCTTCGCAGGCTGCCGTCTGCCTGATGCACATGCAGGGCACTCCGCAGACCATGCAGCGCGAACCGCACTATGGCGATGTCGTGAAGGAGGTCGGGGAATTCCTCCACGGCCGGGCACAGGCCTGTCGCTTGGCCGGCATTGATGCCGATCGCATTGCCTTTGATCCTGGTTTCGGTTTCGGCAAGACATTGCAGCACAATCTTCAGCTGCTGCATGGTCTCGGACAGCTGGTGGGTCCTTACCCTCTGCTGGTAGGCCTGTCGCGCAAATCCATGCTGGGCAAGCTGCTGGGGCGCCCGGTGGAGCAGCGTCTGGCGGGCAGTCTGGCACTGGCTGCACTTGCAGTGGCTCAGGGTGCGCGTATCGTGCGCTGCCACGACGTGGCCGAGACGCTGGATGCAGTGCGTGTGGCCTGGGCCGTGAGCACCGGAGAACAATAGACCATGGCGCGCAAGTATTTCGGAACGGATGGTGTTCGCGGCCGCGTCGGTGATTCGCCGATGACAGTGGACTTCACGCTGCGGCTCGCCAGTGCCGCGGCGCGCGTGCTGGCGCCGGAAGGCGGCAAAGTCATCATCGGCAAGGACACGCGAGTTTCGGGCTACATGTTCGAGTCCGCACTGGAAGCCGGTTTCGTGGCCGCAGGCGTCGACGTGCTGCTCACCGGGCCGATTCCCACACCCGGCATCGCCTACCTCATCAGGCACAAGGGCGACAGTTTCGGCGTGGTGATCAGTGCCTCGCACAATCCCTACGAGGACAATGGCATCAAGTTCTTCGACCGCACCGGCGAGAAGCTCTCCGATGAGCTGGAAGAGCGCATCGAGCAGGAGATGGATCGCGGCGTTCAGACCCAGCCGTCGAACCGGCTCGGCAAGGCGCGCAACGCCGGTGCCCTTCTCGACGCTTATCAGGACTTCTGCGCCGACTCCGTGCCCGGCGGCATCGATCTCACCGGCATGAAAGTGGTCATCGACTGTGCCAATGGCGCCGGCTTCAAGGTCGGTCCTCGACTAATGGCCGCGCTGGGAGCGGATGTGATTCCGGTGGGCTGTTCGCCCAACGGTCGCAACATCAATGACGGCTGTGGCTCGACTTCACCGGGTCTGCTGCAACTCACCGTGCCGGGCGTGAATGCGGCCTGCGGCATTGCTCTTGATGGCGATGGTGACCGTCTCGTGATGGTTGATCATCTGGGGCGCGTGCTTGACGGCGATCAGCTGCTGTACATCATTGCGCGTGACCGTGCTGAACGCGGTGAACTTCCAGGTCCGGTTGTCGGCACCGTGATGAGCAACCTGGGTCTGGAGATTGCGTTGCGCGACAGTGGCATCGGCTTCCGACGCGCGAAGGTGGGCGACCGCTATGTGCTCGCACTGATGAAAGAGCTGGGCGGAGTGATTGGCGGGGAAACCTCCGGCCACATCCTGTGCCTGGATCGCACCAGCACCGGCGATGCGCTGATCAGTGCGCTGCAGGTGCTGGCGGTGATGAAACGTACCGGCCAGAGCCTGGCGCAGCTTGCGGCCGGCATGCCGCAGTTCCCGCAGGTGATGCGCAATGTGCGCGTGGCGCAGCGCTTCGATCCGCTCGCGGTGCCGGCCGTGGTCAAGGCAGTAGCTGCGGTGGAGCGGGAGCTCGGTGACAATGGCCGCGTGGTGCTGCGCGCCTCGGGTACCGAGCCGCTGATCCGTGTCATGGTGGAGGGGCGGGATGCGGCAGCGACGGCGGCCTGTGCCGATCAGATTGCAGCGGCGGTGCAGCTGGCGGCCGCTTCGTGATCGCAAGGATATGACACCCTGCGCCGGTTTGCGCCCCATGGCGGGCGCCGCTATCATCGCGCGCCCTTGGCCATGGGCGCTTCGGAACTGCCGCGAATGACCAGCAACACCTCACGTCGCCGCCTGGTTGCGGGCAACTGGAAGATGCACGGCTCGCGGGCCGAGAATGCCGCGTTGATCGATGCGCTGGTGGCTTCTGGCAGCATCGATGAATCCGTCGAATGCCTGGTGTTCCCGCCGTTCGTCTATCTGGCCGATGTGGCGCGATTGCTGACGCGCACGGCCATCGGGCTGGGTGCGCAAAATGTCAGTGCCGAGGCCAGCGGTGCCTTCACCGGCGAGGTGTCAGCCAGCATGCTCACGGATGTCGGCTGCAGCCATGTGCTGGTCGGGCACTCCGAGAGGCGGGTGCTGTACGGCGAGGATGACGCGCTGGTGGCACGCAAATTTGCCGCAGCGCGCGCCCGCGGGCTGACCCCGGTGCTGTGTGTGGGCGAGCAGCTGGCAGAACGCGATGCCGGCCAGACCGAGGCCGTCGTGGCGCGGCAACTCGATGCCGTACTGGCGCTCAGTGGCGTTGCGGCGCTGGGCTCGGCGGTGGTGGCCTACGAGCCCGTCTGGGCCATCGGCACCGGCCGGACGGCCACGCCGGCCCAGGCGCAGGACGTGCACGCCTTCATTCGCGGGCGGGTGGCGGCGCTCGATGCTAGTATCGCGGCCCGCCTGCGCATCCTGTACGGCGGCAGCTGCAAGGCTGGCAACGCTGCGGAGCTGTTCCGCATGCCGGACGTGGATGGTGGATTGATTGGTGGCGCGTCGCTGAAGGCTGAGGAATTCCTCGCCATCTGGACGGCGGCCGCAGAGGTCTGAAGCAAACATGCATGCGATTTTGTTGTTCATTCACATCATCAGCGCCACCTGCATTGTGGCGCTGGTGCTGATCCAGCGCGGCAAGGGCGCTGACGCGGGCGCAGGTTTCGGCGCCGGCGCGTCGGGCACGGTTTTCGGTGCGCGTGGCGCCAGCACCGCGTTGTCGCGCGCCACGGCAATCCTGGCTGGCGTGTTCATGGTCACGAGCCTGACACTCGCCTACATGGGCACGCGTACCACCGCGCAGCGCGGCCCCGACACGGTACTCGACAGACTGGCGGAACAGGAAGCGAACCAGGTGCCTGCCGCGCCGGCGGGAACTCAAGCTGCTCCCGCGCCTGCTGCACCAGCGCCTTTGCCCGCAGCACCCGCTACCGCGCCCGCTACCACGCCAGCGCCAGTGGTGCCGCCGGCGAAATAGCCGTATTCAACATTGCCGACGTGGTGGAACTGGTAGACACACTAGCTTGAGGGGCTAGCGCCGCAAGGTGTAGGAGTTCGAATCTCCTCGTCGGCACCAAATCTTTCAGGCCGTTTGCTAGAATATGTGGCTAGTCGCGGGGCGGCGTACTCCCGGTTAGGTAGCACGCGCCCCGTTTTGTTGTGGAAGCCGCATGCTAGCTAATTATCTGCCGGTTCTGATCTTCCTGGTGGTCGCCACCGGTCTGGCCGCCTTGCTGATGGGCCTCGGCAATATCTTCGGCCGTCTCGCCAGCAAGAATCCGCGCGATGCCGAGAAGCTCTCCGCCTATGAGTGCGGCTTCGAGGCTTTCGAAGACGCCCGGGCGCGATTCGATGTGCGCTACTACCTGGTCGCCATCCTGTTCATCGTCTTCGATCTGGAAATCGCCTTCCTGTTTCCCTGGGCGGTGGCGCTGCCTCACATCGGCAGCTTTGGCCTGTGGTCCATGGGCATCTTCCTCGCCATCCTGGTGGTGGGCTTCGTCTATGAATGGAAGAAGGGAGCGCTCGAGTGGGATTAGACGACGTCGAACTGCCGCCGGAAAATCCGGAGGCCTTCGCGCAGCGCGGCTTCCTCACCACGCAGGTCGACAGCCTGGTGAGCTGGGCGCGCACCGGTTCGCTGTGGCCCATGACTTTCGGTCTGGCCTGCTGCGCGGTGGAGATGATGCACGCCGGTGCCTCGCGCTATGACCTCGACCGCTTCGGCATTGTGTTCCGTCCCAGCCCACGCCAGTCCGACGTGATGATCGTGGCCGGTACGCTGGTCAATAAAATGGCTCCGGCGCTGCGCAAGGTCTACGACCAGATGCCCGAGCCGCGCTGGGTGATCTCCATGGGGTCCTGCGCCAATGGTGGTGGCTATTACCACTACAGCTACGCCGTGGTGCGTGGCTGCGATCGCATCGTGCCGGTGGATGTCTATGTGCCGGGCTGCCCGCCCACGGCCGAGGCATTGCTGTACGGCATCATCCAGCTGCAGAAGAAAATCCAGCGCACTTCGGTGATCGCAGGATGACGCAGTATATTGAGCAATTGACTGCGCGCATCGAGGCGCAGCTGCCCGGCCGGCTCACGCGGCGCCCGTCACTGCCCACGGAGCTCTCCTATGATGTGCCGGCGGCCGATCTGACCGCTGTTGCTACCGCGCTGCGCGATGATTCGGAGCTGCGTTTCGAGATATTGATCGACGTGGCCGGTGTTGATTACCTGGACTACGGTCGCAGCGAGTGGCGCACGGTGTCCTCGTCCAGCAGCGGTTTCGGGCGTGGTGTGAACCGCGCTGGCAATGGCGGGGCACACGACGGCCCGCGTTTCGCCGTGCTCTACCAGCTGCTGTCGGTGTCGCACAATCAGCGACTGACATTGCGCGCGTTTTGCATCGAGGGCGAAGAGCCGACGATCGATTCACTGGTGGGCGTATACGCCTCTGCCAACTGGTTCGAGCGCGAGGCCTTCGACCTGTTCGGCATCGTGTTCAACAATCACCCGGATCTGCGCCGCATCCTCACCGACTACGGCTTCATCGGGCATCCGTTCCGCAAGGACTTTCCGCTGGTGGGCAACGTCGAGGTGCGTTACGACGCCGACAAGCAGCGCGTGGTGTACGAGCCCGTGCAGATCACCGAGCGGATACTCGTGCCGCGCGTCATCCGCGATGATCATCGCTACGATCCAGAAATCAAGGGCCGCAGCTGATGGCCGAGATCCGCAATTTCACGCTGAACTTCGGTCCGCAGCATCCTGCCGCACACGGCGTGCTGCGCCTGGTGCTGGAGATGGACGGCGAAACCATCATGAAGGCAGACCCGCATGTGGGTCTGCTGCACCGGGGCACCGAGAAGCTGGCCGAGAGCAAGCCCTTCAACCAGTCCATCGGCTACATGGATCGTCTCGACTATGTGTCGATGATGTGCAATGAGCACGCCTACGTGCTGGCCATGGAGCGCCTGCTGGGCGTGACCGTGCCGGTGCGTGCGCAGTACATCCGCACCATGTTCGACGAGATCACCCGCATCCTGAACCACCTGATGTGGTTGGGCGCCCACGGGCTCGACATCGGCGCGATGAGTGTCTTCCTGTTCTGCTTCCGCGAACGCGAAGACCTGATGGACTGCTACGAGGCGGTGTCGGGCACGCGCATGCACGCCACCTACTACCGCCCGGGCGGTGTGTATCGCGACCTGCCGGAGACCATGCCGAGGTACCAGGCCTCGCGCTGGCGCTCTAAGGCCGATGCCGACCGCCGCAACGAGTCGCGCTCGGGTTCGATGCTCGATTTCATCGAGGACTTCACCAAGCGCTTTCCGGCCTGCGTCGATGAATACGAAACGCTGCTCACGGACAATCGCATCTGGAAACAGCGCACGGTGAACATCGGCGTGGTGTCGCCGGAACGGGCGATGCAGCTCGGGTTCACAGGTCCCATGCTGCGTGGTTCGGGTGTGGCCTGGGACCTGCGCAAGAAGCAGCCCTACGAGGTCTATGCCGACATGGATTTCGACATTCCGGTGGGCGTGAACGGCGACTGCTACGACCGTTATCTGGTGCGCATCGAGGAGATGCGCCAGGCCAACCGCATCGTGGCGCAGTGCGTGCAGTGGCTGCGTGCGAATCCCGGCCCGGTGATGGTGGATGACCGCAAGATCCGCGCACCGCGCCGCGAAGAGATGAAGGGCGACATGGAATCGCTGATCCATCACTTCAAGTATTTCACCGAGGGTTTCAGCGTGCCGGTGGGCGAGACCTACGCGGCTGTCGAGGCGCCGAAGGGCGAGTTCGGCGTGCTGCTGGTTTCGGATGGCGCCAACAAGCCTTACCGGCTGCATTGCCGCGCGCCGGGTTTTGCGCATCTGTCGGCGCTGGGCGAGATGGTCGAAGGCCACATGCTGGCCGACGTGGTGGCCGTGATTGGCACGCAGGACATCGTGTTTGGAGAGGTGGACCGGTGATGCATCCTGCACGTATCCGCGATGGTGTATCAGTGAGGCTGGACAGATGAGCGCCGTACCGAGCGGCAAGGCCGCGCTGCTGAACGAACACACCCGGCACGAGATCGATGAGTGGGTGGCGCGCTTTCCCGAAGGCAAGCAGCGCTCGGCCGTGCTGTCTGCGCTGCGCTTTGCGCAGGAACAGAACAATGGCTTTCTCACGCCCGATCTGATGGATGCGGTGGCCGAGTACCTGGACCTGCCCGCGGTGCATGTATACGAGGTGGCCAGCTTCTATTCGATGTTCGAGACGCATCCCTGCGGCCGGCATCATGTCAGCGTGTGCACCAATATCTCGTGCATGCTCAATGGCTCCGATGACATCGTCGCCTATATCGAGAAGAAGCTCGGCATCAAGCTGGGTGAGAGCACCTCTGACGGACGCATCTTCTTCAAGCGTGAAGAAGAATGTCTGGCCGCCTGCACCGGCGCGCCGATGATGATGGTCGATCACATCTACCACGAGCACCTCACGCCTTCGAAGGTGGATGACGTGCTCGACAAGTTGAAGTAACGCCATGGGAAAGTGGGACGACAAGATGAACCTGGTGTGCTTCGAGGCAACGAAGTACCCCGAGTCGTGGAAGATCGAGAACTACCGCAAGGCCGAGGGCTACGTGGCGTGGGAGAAGATCCTCGCCGAGAAGACGCCGCGCGAAACCATCATCGATACCGTGAAGGCTTCGGGCCTGCGCGGTCGAGGTGGTGCTGGTTTCCCCACCGGTGTGAAGTGGAGCTTCATGCCCCGCAACGCACCGGGGCAGAAGTATGCCGTGTGCAATTCGGATGAGTCCGAACCTGGCACCTGCCATGATCGCGACATCCTGCGCTTCAATCCGCACCAGCTCATCGAGGGCATGGCCATCGGCTGCTATGCCATGGGCGCCACAGTGGGTTACAACTACATCCGCGGTGAATTCCTCGGTGAGCCGGTGCCGCGTTTCGAGGCCGCGCTGAAGGAAGCCTATGACGCGGGCTTGCTGGGCAAGAACATCAAGGGCTCGGGCATCGATGTAGATATTTACTGCGCCGTTGGCGCGGGAGCCTACATCTGCGGTGAGGAAACCGCGCTGCTGGAGTCGCTCGAAGGCAAGCAGGGCAAGCCGCGCTTCAAGCCGCCGTTCCCGGCGGCTTTCGGCCTGTACGGCGCGCCGACCACGATCAACAACACGCAGAGCTACGCGTCGGTGCCGACCATCCTGCGCAAGGGCGCGGACTGGTTCGCGAAGCTCGGCGTAGCAAACGCTGGCGGCACCGCGATCTTTTCCGTGTCGGGCCACGTCAACAAGCCGGGCAACTACGAGTTGCCGATGGGCATTCCGTTCGCGGAG
>DATNCK010000137.1:0-5998 GCA_035571575.1 Steroidobacteraceae bacterium
CCCGCTGTTCAAGGCGCTGACCATGGCCGCCAATCCACAGCTCGCGGCCGCGCTGGTTTCGGCGCCGGTCACCCTGCACGCCAACGCTGACGAGTGTTCCTTCCAGTTCAACCCCACGGGCGCGGCCAAATTCACCAGCTCCTGTGACGTAGCCAAGCAGGCGCTGGCCAATTCCTCGGTCAACTACGACAGCATCGACGCGCAGGGTTCCGCCTATGTTGCCGTCGGTACACAGCGCATCGATTCGTATGACGCCGCGTCTTATTCCGGCGCCGCGCTCAGCGCGCGCGAAGGGAAATTCAAGAGTGAACTGGCGGCGGCGTTGAAAGCGGCGGGATATCCGGCCAGCGCCGATCCGGCGCAGATCAACAAGCCGCTGGTGGTGGCCATCCTCACGCTGCTGGTCATCTACGTGACCATGGTCTATGGCCCGATCGCGGCCATGCTGGTGGAAATGTTCCCGACCCGCATCCGCTACAGCTCGATGTCGCTGCCGTATCACATCGGCAATGGCTGGTTCGGCGGCCTGCTGCCGGCCGCGGCTTTCGCCATCGTCGTGCAGAAGGGCAATATCTACAGTGGCCTGTGGTATCCGGTGATCGTCGCATCGATCACCTTCGTAATCGGCGCGCTGCTGGTGCGGGAAACGCGCGGCGCCCCGCTGGATCATTGAATCAGCCTGGCGCGCTGTCGCCGTGCATGATGATTTCCTCGAACACGGCACCGCGATAGTCCATCAGCGCCTCGACGGGCAGCGGCCGGCACAGGAAATAGCCCTGCGCCAAAGGGCATTGCATGGACTGCAGCAGCGCGATCTGCTCCAGCAGCTCCACGCCCTCGGCCACCACATCCAGCTCGACATTGCGCGCCATGTTGACGATGGCATGCGCAATGGCCAGGAAGCCGCGACCCTGCTGGCCGGTGAAATCACGCAGCAGGAAGGAACGATCCAGCTTCAGCATGTCCACCGGGAACTGATGCAGGCTGGCCAGTGAGGAATAGCCCACGCCGAAATCATCGATGGCCACGCGCACACCCAGATCGCGGATGGCGCGTACGGTGGTCACGGCCTGCTGATGATTGCGTGCCAGCTCGCTCTCGGTGATCTCCATGTGCAGCTGGCCCGGTTCCATGCCGGAGCCTGCCAGTGCTGCCAGCACCTTGGCCTGCAGGCTGCGATCCCCCAGGTTCTGACGCGACACGTTCACGGACATGAAGCGCAGGTCGTGCAGCAGCGAATCACGGCGCAGCTTGGCGAAATCCTGGCAGGCGTTCTCCAGCACCCAGTCACCCAGTACGCCCAGATAGCCGCTGCGTGCCGCAATGGGAATGAAGTCCCCCGGCGACACCAGCCCCAGCACGGGATGATCCCAGCGCAGCAGCGCCTCGAGACCTTCCACCGTCATGCGTTCCAGATTGAAGATGGGCTGGTATTCCAGTCGCAGCTGCCCATGGACGATGGCCAGTTGCAGATCGCGGCCCAGAAGACAGGTGCGCGCATGCGAGGTCAGGCCATCGCGTTCGCTGACCTCCACCCGGTCGCCGCCTGAATCGAGTGCGGATTGCAGGCCGGCGCGCGCGATGGCCAGCAGCTGATCCAGCTGTGGCAGCGGCTCGGGGCGCGAACAGCCCACGCTCAGCGTTACCTTGCGTGGCCGGCCGTCGAGAATGTAGGTGCCCTGCAGTGTCGAGCGCAGGCTCTCGGCCAACGTCGCCGAAACCGTAGCCAGATCGCCGAACAACGCCAGTGCCACGCGGCCGCGCGCGAACGCGCCCAGCACATAGCCTCCGGCGCGGGCCGTGGTGAGCAGCTCCAGTTGTTCGATGAGCTTGGCATGCATGCGCGCTATCAGCGCATCCACTTCGCGGAAGCCATACCAGTCATTGATGAGATCGAAGGCGTCGAGCTCGGCCAGCACCAGCGCCACGGGTCCCTCGATTTCACGGCGATGCAGCAGTTCGAGCTGCTCCTCCATCCTGCGCAGGAAGTCACGCCGCCCGGTGCAGCGCAGGGCCGGCGTACTCACAGCAGGCGCCAGGTGCCGGCCTGCTGCGCCGCCGCCTCGAGCGGCGAGGTGCGGATGGGCCGCCGCCTCATTACGCTCATGCCGGCCATCCCAGCGTCAGGTGCTGACGCACCAGCACTGGAATGGCATTCAGATCGTCCTTGAACACTACTGCGTCGGCACCCTGCTTCAAAGCGCGCTCGGATATGAATCGATCCCTCAGGTGGGTCACCACGATGATCACTGCCCGTGATGCCAGCGGCCGCAGACGGCGGATGCATTCGTTGCCGTCCACGCCCGGCAGATGCAGATCCATCGTTACCAGATCCGGCTGCATGGTCTCGGCAGCGCTCATGGCTTCTTCCGCGGAAGCACACTCGACAATCCGCGGTGGGCCGAACTGCAGAACGGCCGCACAGCTCTCCAGCAGCTCGCGGATCAAGGCGCGAAAGCCGGTGTGGTCGTCCACGATGAAAATGCACAGGGGGCGCATGGCGCGCAGATTGCCGGCTGGAACCCGCGGGCTCCATTGCGAGAACCACCTAAAGACGATAGGTGCCGCTACCTAAGAGAATACCCTAGCAGTAGCTGCCAAAGGCAGGCGTATCGCCGGGCGTCATTCCAGTTGATCCAGGGCGGGTCGGTGGGCAATGGCGTAACGCAGCAGGCTGTGACTGCCTTTCAATCCCAGTTTGCCGCCAATGTTGGCGCGATGCGCTTCGATGGTACGCGGACTCACCGCCAGCTCGAGCGCGATTTCCTTGCTGGTCATCGACTGTGCCAGCAGGCGCAGCACACGTCGCTCTGCGGTGGTCAGCCGGTCGAGCGAATTGGCCATCACGGACGAAGCCTCGGTCAGCGTGCGCCGGCGCAGCAGGTAACCGGACAGCTGCGCACTCACATAGGGCTCGTTGCGCATCACGGCCCGGATGCAGTCGATGATCTCATCGGCCGCGCATTCCTTGAGCACGTACCCCAGCACGCCCAGGCCCAATGCCACGTTGAACACCTCTTCGTCGCGCAGCATCGTGAGAATGGCCAGCCGTACTTCAGGCCGCTTCTGCAGCATCATCCGCGCCAGATCGAGGCCCGTGGTATCGGGCAGATGAATGTCGAGCACCACCATGTCGGGCGCCAGTGCGCCAAACAGCGCCATGGCCTCGGCGCCATTGGCGGCCTCACCGATCACGTTCAGTCCCTGCTGATCGGCCAGGGCAGTACGCAGGCCATGACGGTACAACGAGTGATCGTCGACCAGCAGCACGCGCACGGCGCCGGGTTCACTCATGCGCATCATCCGTCACCAGGATCTCGGCCGGCGCCGTGCCGGCGTCGATGGGAATGCGCAGCACGAGGAGCACGCCACCGGCGTCGCCCGAACGTATGTCGAGCGCAGCGCGCAGAATACTGGAACGCTCACGGATGCTCAGCATGCCCAGACCGCCGATGCTCCCCGGCTTCGCGGTCAGGCCGCGCCCGTCGTCGCGGATGCGGACGATGACGCAGTCGATGTCGCGTATGGCATCGAACCAGAGATTGTGCGCCCCCGCATGCTTGAGCACATTGTTGATGGCTTCCTGCGCGATGCGGTAAACGTGCATCGCCGCAGCGCCGTGAATGACATCGTCGATGTCTTCCAGGCGGCTGTGCACCTGCAGCTCGGACGAATTGCCCACCTTCTCCAGCAACGCCCGCAGCGAGGTCACGATGCCCAGCTCTTCCAGGTGCAGTGGTCGCAGGTTCTGCGCCACACTGCGCAGATCCTCGATCGATTCCGTGGCCAGTGTCAGCATGGTCTGCACATGCGGGGCTGCAGCCTCGGGTACGCCGGCACGCTGCAGCATCACCGCGCGGTTGCGCAGCAGCGACAGGTTCTGGCCGATGCCATCGTGCAGCTCGCTGGCCAGGCGCTTGCGCTCCTGCTCCTGCGTCGCCAGCAGCTCGCGCGCCAGCGATTCCTTGGCCGTCAGCTCGGCCTGGCGCGCAGTGGCGACTGCAGTCTGCGCCTGCATGGCATCGTCGATATCGCCGATCGCGCCGGCCAGTCGCTGCGGCTCACCCCGCTCATTCCAAACGGCCTGGGCGCGTATGCGAAACCAGCGGAAGGACTCTCCCACCCGCAGGCGCGCCTCGACGTCGAGGCGGCGATGCTCCTCCAGATGCAGGCGCAGCGCGGTAATGACGCGCGGCAGTTCTTCGGGATGCACCAGGCGTCGCAGCGCATCCAGTTCCAGCGAATCCGGTTCTGCGGGCCGATGCAGCAGCTCGAGAGCCCGGGGTGTGAAGTACACACCATTGGTGGCAGGCGCCCACTCGAACAGGCCATCGTTGGTGGCGGTGGCCGCCAGCTGGAAACGCTCTTCGCTCCTCTGCAGAGTCGTGAAGCGGCGGTTCAGCAGTCTCTGCAATGCAATGGCCAGGCCATAGATGATCAGCGTCGCCCCGGCAATGAATGTCAACGAGGAGAAGGTGCGCGCGCGCCACGGCGCCAGCGCATCGCTGACATCACGACCCGCCGATGAGGTCAGCGGCAGATCAGCCAGACGGGTTCCTGCGAACTGCCGCGGTACGCCGGTGACCGGATGCGGGCCGACCATCAGCGTGATGGGCTGGCGTGGCGCATCGCGAAACCTCTTGTAGATCGGCGTGGCCTTCAGATCCATGTTGACCCGGCTGATGTCGCCGCGCGGGATCTGCGCCAGCAGGCGTCCTTCGTTCACGATCGACACCGTGGCGTGGCTCTCCAGCAGGTCGGTGTAGACCATTTCCAGATCGCTGATGCGCAGCATCGCTCCGGCCCAGTAGTCGCTGCCGGCCGGCCCGGGCACGCGCCGCGCAATAGGCACCAGCAATTGTTGATCGGGCTGGCGGATCTGCACCTGCCCCACCCAGACATCTTCGGCCGAACCGCGCATTTCCCGCAGCCAGGGCATGTGTTCGCGGGTGAGGCTCTCATTGCCGGCATTGGCAATCACCACCCGATCGCCTTCCAGCAGGAACAGCGCACGCACGTACCGGCCACCGGTGAGCATGCTGTCGAGCAGCTGCTGCGGATCCACCTTTCCGGGCTGCTCGCGCAATATATTGGCCGCCGCGCTCGCCGCGCCGACACCATCGGCCACCATCGCTTCCAGTTGCGAGGCCAGCGCCTTGGACAGCGTTGCCAGTTGTTTGTGGGAAGCCGCAAGCGTGACCTTGCGGTCGTCCTGGATGCGCCACAAGGTATGGCTCCAGCCGAGGATCAGGACCAGCGTGGCATAGAGCAGCAGGGATGCCTGGCCGAACCGGCCCAGCCCCGGCCCCTCGAGCCGGAATGCCGTTGCTGCGGGCTGCGCTCTGGCCTGGTCCATGGGTGCGCAAACTACCCCTTATTCATGCGGGCCACAAATGATTGCAGGCCCACGGCTGCGTTACACTCGGTACAGAGAAAAATAGGGGGTTCGCAATGCGATCTATTCTGGCGCTGTGCCTCACCGGCGCCGCACTCTTGTCTCACGCGGCGCACGCCGCCGATCCCGTTGTTACGGACAGCCGACTGATCACCGAAGAGCGCCGCGTGCAGATCCTCGAGGCGAAACTGGCCTCGATGCAGCGGGAGATCGACCTCATCGAGGATCGCAAGGCCATCGAAAGAGTGCAGCAGCTGTGGGGACATTACGTCAGCGAAGGCATGGCGCATGAGGCTGCCGGACTGTTTTCAACCAGCCCCGCCGCCTCCATCGAATATGCCCAGCAGGGCATCTACCTGGGTCGTGCGCGTATCGAAGCCTTTCTGAAGGCCAGTGGCGCAAAGCTGCAGCCCGGCGAGCTACGCGAAACACCGGTGATGCAGGCCGTGATCCATGTGGCACCCGATGGCCAGACGGCAAAGGGACGCTGGCGCTCGCTGGTGATGGGCGGCGTCCACGGCCAGGATGGACACTGGGAAGAAGGTCCCTATGAGAACGAGTTCGTGAAGGAAGGCGGTGGCTGGAAGATCAGCCGCCTGCACT
>DATNCK010000138.1:0-3146 GCA_035571575.1 Steroidobacteraceae bacterium
CTGTGGCCCTACTCAGCCGAAACCTACCCGACACGCATCCGATCGCTGGCGCTGGGCACCGCCAGCAGCGTGGCGCGCATTGCATCGACAGCGACGCAGCTGCTGGTGGGCGGCGTGTTGCAGTGGACGGGCTCGGCCAGCCCGGTGTTCATGACTTTTGGCCTGGCGTCCTTCGCCGTCGCGCTGCTGTGGCTGTTCGGCACGCGCGAAACCGCCGGCCGCAAGATCGACTGAACCATTGAACAAGGGAACAACGTGACACCGGAACAGAGAGCCTCAGAGACCCAGGTGCTCTACATGAACATGATCGACTACTGGTACGAAGTCGACATGAAGGGCGGCGCCGGCGTTTCAGAGATGTACGTCGAAGACGGCATCTTCCATGCCGGCCCCGGCAAGCCACTGGTGGGTCGCGCTGCCATCGAGCAGTTCTATACCTGGCGGCAGGATCGCGGCGCTCGCACCTCGCGCCACCTCATCACCAACTTTCGCGCCGAATTCACGGATGCGACGCATGCCACCACCTACTGCGTGATGATGCTGCTCGCGGCCGATGGCAAGCCGGTGCTGCCGTCTGCGCCACCCATCATCACCGCCGATCTCATCGATCGCTGCGTGAAGAGCGATGATGGCAAGTGGCGCTATGTCGAGCGCAACTTCACGCCGCTGTTCATGGGTGGCGCGGCGCCCACCGTGGCGCCCGACTCCATCGCGGAGAAGTTCAACGCCGGTCAGAAAGCCTGACCGACAGTCCTGGGGTCGAAGATGTTCAGGGAACCTTCCGTCGGACGCTATTACGAAGACGCACCGCAACTGGTGGGCAAGGGCGTGCGCTCGTGGATTACACGTGGCGCGAATTTCGCCATCGTCATCAGCGTGGGTGAAACCGGTGCCGTGCTCAATGGGAAAAGCAAAGACGAGCAGTTCGTCTATGCACTCGAAGGCGGCGTCACGCTCACCGCAAACGGCGACAGCGCCACACTTGGTGTCGAGGATCTGGCCATCGCACCTCCGGGTGAGTGGACCATCCGCTTCGGCCGGTCCGGTCATGTCGTGCAGCAAATCACCGCCGATGAGGCGCTGACGCAGCAGGCCGCCAATGCTCAGGTGTATGCACAGGGCGCCCCCGAGGCAGCGCCCGTGGTGGCCTGGCCCGAACCCGTCGGCGGCTATCGTCTGCGGCGCTATTCCACGCTCGACGCCTATGCGCGCGGCGGCATGGTGCATGCATTTCGCACGCGCAAGCTGATGATGGTTCCGTATGCACGCTTTCTCGAACCGCGCGATGAAACACAACTGTCACCGCACTCGCACGCAGATTTCGAACAGGGATCGGTGGCCCTCGAAGGTGAATGGTTGCATCACCTGCGTGTGCCGTGGACGCCGAACCGGCATCACTGGCGACCGGACGTGCATCTTGAAGTGGGCAGCCCTTCCACCACCATCATCCCCGCGGGAGTCATCCATACTTCGCAGGGCATCGCAGGAGCAGGCATGCGGCTGATCGATGTATTCGCACCACCCCGCATGGATTTCTCCGAACGCGGCTGGGTGGACAATGCCGCCGACTATCCGATGCCACCCACTCCACAAAAGGCAGCATCCGCCTGATGAGTGCATCGATTCAAACCCCCTCGCCCGTGGCCGAGTGGGTATCGCGCTTCGAGACCGCCCTGGCAGCACCCGATCATGAAAACCTGCGCGCGCTGTTCGGCGAGGAGTGCTACTGGCGCGATCTGCTGGCCTTCACCTGGAACATCGTTACGCTCGAAGGCTGTGACGCCATTGCCTCGATGGTGGCGCAGCAGCGATCTGTGATCGGTCCCAGGGATTTCGCGCCTGATGATGCGAAGCTGCCGATGACTGACGACACGCAGGGCTGGTTCACCTTCAGAACTGCCACTGCTCGCTGCCGTGGGCATGTGCAACTGCGTGATGGGCGCGCCTATATCCTGCTGACGGCCATGGTCGAGCTCATCGGCCACGAAGAGACCGGTGGAACACGACGTCCCGACGGCATCGAACATCGCGCCGAAAAGGGCCGCCGCACCTGGCTCGACCATCGCGAGGAAACAGCGCGCACGCTGGGACACAGCGTGGAACCCTACTGCCTCATTGTGGGGGGAGGACAGAACGGCTTGATGCTGGCCGCGCGGCTGAAGCGCCTCGGCGTGCCGACACTGGTGATCGATGCGCTGGAAAAACCCGGCGATGGCTGGCGTGCGCGCTATCGATCTCTCTATCTGCACGATCCGGTATTTCTCGATCACTTCCCCTACCTGCCTTTCCCCGACCACTGGCCGCTGTACACCTCCAAGGACAAGATCGCCGACTGGCTGGAGGTCTATGCCAAGGCCATGGAGATCGACTTCTGGGGCAGCACGGTGTGCACGGCCGCAAGCTACGACGAGAAGTCGGGCGATTGGACGGTCACCGTTACGCGCGACGGCAGCCCGTCGATACTGCGGCCGAAGCAGCTGGTGCTTGCCACAGGACTGTCAGGCGCCAAGTTCACGCCTGAGATCCCCGGCGCCGAGCGCTTCAAGGGCAGGCAGTATCACTCGGGCGATCACGGCAGCGGCGCGGGTCTCGAAGGCAAGCGCTGCGTGGTCATCGGCTCGAACAATTCCGCGCATGACATCTGCGTCGATCTGTGGGAACACGACGCGGAAGTGACCATGATCCAGCGCTCACCCACAATTGTGGTGCGTGCCGACACCATGCGCGAAGTGTCCAGGAACATCTATTACGCGCAGCCCGGCGCCGACATCGATGTGGCGGATCTGATGTTCGCGGCCAATCCCTTCCGCCCGCGCACCACCTTCGAAAAGGGCTTCACGGACTACCTGCGCAGCCTCGATGCCGATTTCTATTCACGACTCGAAAAGAGCGGCTTCCATCTCTGGCATGGCGAGGACGAGACCGGCTTCTTCATGGCGTACTACCGTCGTGCTGCCGGTTACTACATCGATGTGGGTGGCTCAGAACTCATCGCATCGGGTGAGATACAGGTACATCGCGGCGAGGTCGCCGAGATCCTCACCGAAGGCGTACGCATGGCCGACGGCACCGTATTGCCCGCAGATGTCATCGTTTATGCCACGGGCTATCGACCCATGAGCGAATGGGTGGGCCAGTTGATATCG
>DATNCK010000139.1:0-13750 GCA_035571575.1 Steroidobacteraceae bacterium
GATACTGGCGGCTCGATTCGCCAGCCTGCCGCGCTCTGCGGCGTGACGGGGCTCAAGCCGACATACGGTCGTGTGTCTCGCTACGGAATGATCGCTTTCGCGTCGAGCCTCGATCAGGGCGGTGTGATTTCCGCGAGTGCCGAAGATGCCGCACTGATGCTCGCCGCGATGGCGGGCTTCGATCCGAACGACTCGACGAGCGTCGACCGTGAAGTGCCGGACTACGTCGGAGCGTTGAATGCGCCGCTGAAGGGTCTGCGCATCGGTCTCCTCAAGGAATTCTTCGACAAGGGCCTCGACGCGGAGAACGAGAAGCGCATTCGCGCTGCGCTCGCGGTGTACGAAAAGCTCGGTGCGCAACTGAAAGAGGTGAGCCTGCCGAGTCTGCCGCTCTCGGTGCCCACGTATTACGTGGTGGCGCCGGCGGAGTGCTCATCGAACCTCGCGCGCTTCGATGGCGTGCGCTTCGGCCATCGCTGCGAGAATCCGAAGGATCTGCGCGACCTCTACACCCGTTCGCGGGCCGAAGGCTTTGGTGACGAGGTGAAGCGCCGCATCATGACCGGCACCTACGTGCTGTCGGCGGGCTACTACGATGCCTATCACCTGAAGGCACAGAAGGTGCGGGCGCTGATCACCGATGAATTCCGGAGCGCCTTCCAGGACGTGGACCTGCTGCTCAGTCCCACTTCGCCAACCACCGCCTTCGGGCTGGGCGACCAGACATCGGACCCGATCACGATGTACCTGAACGACATCTACACCATCGGCGCGAACCTGGCCGGATTGCCGGCGCTATCCATGCCCTGTGGCTTTGCCGGCGAGCTGCCAGTTGGCGTGCAGCTCATTGGGCCGCATTTCGGCGAAGCCAGACTGCTCAATGCCGCGCACCAGTACCAGCAGGCCACCGACTGGCACCTGAAAACGCCCGCGAGCTTTGCGGAGGGCTTCGCTTGAGCGACACGCAGCAGAGCCAGGCGGCGCAGGGCGGGTGGGAAACCGTCATAGGCCTCGAGATCCATGCGCAGCTGGCCACTCAGAGCAAGATCTTCTCGGGCTCGCCCACGGCCTATGGCGCCGAGCCCAACACGCAGGCCGACTTGGTCGATCTGGGTTATCCCGGCGTATTGCCTGTGCTGAATGCCGAAGCCGTGAGCATGGCGGTGAGGTTCGGTCTGGCCATCGGCGCCTCCATCTCGCGCAAGTCGGTGTTCGCGCGCAAGAATTACTTCTATCCCGATCTTCCCAAGGGCTACCAGATCAGCCAGTACGAGCTGCCCATTGTCGGCAAGGGTGCGCTCGAGGTGATGCAGGAAGACGGCAGCGTGAAACGCGTGGGCGTCACGCGCGCGCATCTGGAAGAGGATGCGGGCAAGTCGCAGCATGAGGGTCATGCCGGCGTATCGGCCATCGACCTGAACCGAGCCGGCACGCCGCTGATCGAGATAGTCTCCGAACCTGACATGCGCTCGGCCAAGGAAGCCGTCGCCTACATGAGAAAGGTGCACACGCTGGTGCGCTACCTCTCCATCTGCGATGGCAACATGCAGGAAGGCTCGTTCCGCTGCGACGCCAATGTCTCGGTGCGCCGCAGGGGCGCGGAGAAATTCGGTACCCGCGCTGAGCTGAAGAATCTGAACAGCTTCCGCTTCGTCGAAAAGGCCATCAACCACGAAGTGCAGCGGCAGATCGACATCCTGGAGAGCGGCGGCAAGGTGGTGCAGGAGACGCGCCTGTACGACCCGGACAAGGATGAGACGCGCTCGATGCGATCGAAGGAAGAGGCGAACGACTACCGCTACTTCCCCGATCCCGACCTGCTGCCCGTGGTGCTTGACGAAGCGTTCATCGACGCACTGCGATCGAAGTTGCCGGAACTGCCTGACCAGAAGGCCGCGCGTTTCGTGAAGCAGTACGGACTGCCGGAGTACGACGCGCAGCTCCTCACGGCCAGTCGCGAGATGGCCGGATTCTACGAAGCCGTAGCGGCATCGGTGCCGGCTGATGCCAAGCTTGCGGCCAACTGGGTGATGGGCGATTTCTCGGCCGCCTTGAACAAGGACGGCCTGGATGTGACGGCGAGCCGCCTGAGCGCCGCGCAGCTCGGCGGCCTGCTGGCGCGCATCGTCGACAACACCGTCTCGGGCAAGCTGGCCAAGGAAGTGTTCGAAGTGATGTGGGCCGATGGCAGCGAGGCCGATACGGTCATCGAGGCTCGCGGCCTGAAGCAGATCACCGACGCTGGCGCCATCGGCAAGGTCATCGACGAGATCATCGCGGCCAATCCGAAGCAGCTGGCCGACTACCGCTCGGGCAAGGACAAGCTCTTCGGCTTCTTCGTCGGCCAGGCCATGAAGGCCACCGGTGGCAAGGCCAATCCTGCATTGCTCAACGACCTGCTGAAGACGAAGCTGGCGCCATGACCGCGCCGGTCCGTTGCAGCTGAAGCGCGAGTGTTGACCGAGACCGACCGGCTGCGGCGTTTCCTGTTCGAGAACGCGCCCGTGCGCGGCCACTGGGTGCATCTCTCGCGCAGCTGGCTCGAGGCCCGTGCGCACCAGAATCTACCCGCGCCCGCGCTGGAATTGCTGGGCCAATCCCTTGTCGCCGCCACACTGCTTTCAGCCTCGGTGAAGTTCAGCGGCACGCTCACGCTGCAGCTGCTGGGCAGCACTGGAGCCGTCACCATGCTGGTGGCGCAGGCCACCGACGCGCGCACCTTGCGCGGCGTCGCGCATCTGGCGGAGGACGCCGCCACTCACGGTGCCGGGTTTCACGAGCAGATCGATGGCGGCCGGCTGGTGGTCAGCGTGGAGCAGGGTGATGGCGTTGCGCCCTGGCAGGGCATCGTGCCGCTGGAAGGCCATTCACTGGCTGCCTGCCTCGCGCATTACTTCGAGATTTCCGAGCAGCAACCCACGGCCATCGTGCTGGCGGCGGACGCCGGGCATGCGGCCGGGCTGCTGCTGCAGAAATTGCCGACGCCGGGCGTGCAAGGTGAGTCCGCTGCTGCGGGTGCTCAGGACCTGTGGGAGGAAGTGACGGCATTGCTGGCCACCCTCGGTGGCGATGAACTGCTGCTCACCGAGCCGCAGGCGCTGCTGCATCGGCTGTTCAATGAGCATGATGTACGGGTTTTCGATGCCGAGCCGGTGAAGTTCGCTTGCCGCTGCGATCGCGAACGCGTGAGCGCCCTGCTGCGCGGCCTGGGGCGCGATGAGATCGAGTCGATACTGGCAGAGCAGGGCGCGGTCACCGTGACCTGCGAGTTCTGCCAGAAACCCTACCGCTTCGACGCGGTGGATGCGGCGCAGCTGTTTGTGCCGAATGCCCCAGTGGGCAATCCCAGTCTGAACTGAGCTGCCGCAAGTGACGCCGCAACCACCTGTCCCCCATGCCGAGCCGCAGGGATTGGCGGCGGCGTATGACGAAAACCGCAGCGCGATACTGCGTTTCCTGCGCGCACGCACCCGCGATGCGGCCGAGGCCGAGGACATCGTCCAGGAGCTTTGGATCCGCCTGCGTGAGACATCGAGCGGACCCATTGCCAATGCCCGCGGCTATCTGTTCCAGATGGCCAACAACCTGGTTCTGGATCGCGAGCGCGAACGCCGGCGACGTGCGGCCCGCGACAAGAGCTGGACCGAGCAGTCCCACACGCTGGTGCCGGCGCCGGACAACACCGTGCAGGCCGTCGATCCGCAACTTTTGCCGGAGCAGGCACTGGCCGATGCCCAGGAGGGCAGACGATTGCTCCAGGCCATCCAGGCGCTGCCCGAGGGCGCTCGCCGCGCGTTCTGCCTGCACAAGATCGAGGGCCTGAGCCACGCGCAGGTGGCGGCGAGGCTGGGAATCAGCCGCAGCGGAGTGGAGAAACATATTGCGCTGGCGATGAAACATCTGCGCCGCGCGCTGCTGGACTGCGGTCCAGCCGGTTCGGCGCCGTCTTTGGATACGGATGAGCACGAAGGCCATGACTGACGCGGTTGAATCAGGTGCACAAGCCGGAGTGCTGGAAGCGGCGCTGCGCTGGCATGCGGCCACCGTAAATGCGGACTGCGACTGGGATGCCTTCACGCTCTGGCTGGAGGCGGACCCCGCGCACCAACGGGCCTATGCGCAAGTGGCCGAGCTCGAGGCGCGGCTGGCTCAACAACGTCCCGTGCTGCAGCAACAGCTGCGCGAGGCCCCGGCACCTGGGAGCCGACGCTGGTGGGGTGGCGCTGCAGCAGCGGCGGTGCTGCTGGCGACCCTGTTCTTTGGTTGGCAGCGTTTGCCCTTGAACGCATCTGTCGCCCAGGATTATGTGGCGGGTGGCGAAGCGCTGGCCATGGCCTTGGACGCCGGAGTGAAGGTCACGCTGGCCCCGGGCAGCCGCATCCGTGTCAGCGGCCACCATCAGGAGAAGATGGATCTGACCGGCACCGCGTATTTCGATGTGCCGCACGACCCCGGCAGAACGCTGGCGATTGTGGCCGGTGGGTATGTGGTGCACGACATCGGCACCCGCTTCGAAATCTCAAGTGCCGCCGGCGAGTTGAAACTGGCTGTGGCCGAAGGTGAAGCGGCCGTCGATCTGCCTGGTGCCGAGCAGCAGGTGCGCGTCGCGGCGGGACAGCAGCTGCTGGTATCCGGTGCGCCGCTGCGTGCCGAATATGCGAGCATTGCCGGGGACGATGTGGCAGGTTGGCGCGCCGGTCGTCTGGTGTTTCACAATGAACCGCTGACGCTCGTTGCAGCGCAGGTCAGCCTGCATGCCGGACGGGCTGTCACGGTGGATGAGGCCATCGCGCAGCGGCGGTTCTCCGGTGTGCTGACGGTGGGAGATGGTTCGCAGCTTGCGGCGCGACTCGGCGAAATCATGGGCCTGGCAGTTCAGGTGCGCGGCAATGCCGTGCATCTGGCTGCTGCTGACTCTCGGCGCTGAGGCAGCTGCCGCCGCATCGGCGGACACTTTCCATTTCGAGATTCCGGCCACCGCGCTCGATGCGGCGGTGGCGCGATTCGCCGAACAGAGCGGCATCTCCATCGGCATGGTCGGGCGCATGCCGCAGCTGCGCACAAACCGCATTTCTGGCGACCTCACGGCCGAGGAGGCCCTGTCCCGGATGCTCGAGGGCACCGGGCTGCGGGCGGTGCCGCTGGGCGCGGGCTCCTACCGTCTGGAAGCCCTTGCGGCGGAGTCACCGCGAAACACGATCGATACGGCAGTGGATCTGAGCGAAGTAGTGGTGCTGGCCTCCAAGCGCGCGCAGGACTGGCGCACCATACCGATTCCGATGACGGTGGTTTCCGGCGAGCAGTTGTCCTTTGGTGGGATGCCGGGAGGATCGCGCACCGCGTTGCTGCTCGATGCCGCCACCAGCAGCACCAACCTTGGCCCGGGGCGCGAGCGGCAGTTCATCCGTGGCGTGGCCGACAGCGCCTTTCTGGGCCCGAGTCAGGCCACGGTGAGTGTGCAGTTCGATGATGCCCGCGCGACCTACGACGCGCCGGATCCGGATCTGCAGCTGATCGATATGGCGCAGGTGGAGATCCTCAAAGGGCCGCAGGGTCCTTTGTATGGCACGGGCGCGCTGGGTGGCGTGTTCCACATCGTGCCGCGACGGCCGGATCTGCAGCAATTCGACTGGCAGTCCACGATGCAGCTGGAGCAGGTTCGATCGGATGATGCGGGCGCCGGTGGCAGCCTGATGCTCAACGCACCACTGCTGCGCGACCGGCTGGCAGTGCGTGCGGTCGCTTACGCCCGTACTGAGCCGGGCTGGATCGACAATGCCGATGCGCGCTCCGATGCGAACGACACGCGTATCCGGGGCGTGCGGCTGGCCTTGCGCAGCACATTGCCCGCGGACTGGATCCTCGACGTGCAGGGCATCACGCAGGCCTCGAACACTTCCGACTCGCAATACGTGGGCGAGCGACACACGCTGAAGCGCGCGGGCATCCTGCCAGAGCCGCATGACAATGACTTCAACATGGCACTGGTTACCGGGCGCGGCCGGCTGTGGGGGAAGGATGCGCTGGTCACCGCCAGCTATGTGGACCATGAAACCGACGGTGTGCTCGATGCCAGTGATGCTGCGGCCGCGTGGGGCGAGAGCGCGCCGCTGCGCTACCAGGATGTACGCCGCTTCCGGTTGCTGAACGTCGAAGCACGGTTGTCGAGCGATATGGGAACCCGCGCCGCGTGGCTGGCGGGCGCATCCTATCTCGATGCGCGCACCGATCTCACCGGTTCACTGCTCAATGTGGCCGGAGATCAACGCGACATCCTGCAGCTGGCGCAGCATGTGGGCGAGGCGGCGTTGTTCGGCGAGCTGTCGCTGAAATTGCCGTGGTCGCTGCGTGCGACGGGTGGCCTGCGGCTGTTCACCAGTCTGGTCGAGAACGAGGGGCGTGTGGCGCTGCTGGAAAAGGGCAGCGATGCTGATTTTCACTCCGCGACGCCCAGCGCCTCGATCGACTGGCGCTCTGCGGATGAGCGCCGCTTCGTGTTCCTGCGCTACGCCCGCGCGGTGCGGCCGGGTGGGCTGAACGCTGGCGCCACCGAACTGCGCCGGTTCGCGCCGGATGAGTTGTCGAATGTGGACCTGGGCACGCGATTGCAGTTGCGTGACGATAGGTTGTCACTGCAGTCGGCGCTGTTCGTGACACATTGGTCGCATATCCAGTCGGACTACGTGCTGCAGAACGGGTTGATCGGCACCCGCAATGCCGGCGCCAGCCTGATTCTCGGGCTGGAATCATCGCTGGCCTGGCAGGTGGATCCACGCTGGCGCATGGAGAGCGGCGCCACGCTGCAGCGCGCGCGGCTGGATCGCGCCATGCTGCCGGCAGAGGATGACGAGCGCCTGCCGGTGGTGCCACGGTTCCGGATGCGCGCCGGGCTGGTCCATGATCGGGCTTTCGGCGCCTGGCGGGCGCAGCTGCGCATGGACCTGAACTATGTGGGCTCGTCGCGGCTGAGTTTCGAGCCCGCGCTGGATCTCAGCATGGGCGACTATCTGCGCGCGGATCTGGGCGCGCAGCTGCAGCATGGCCGTCTGGCCTGGACTTTGCGTGTGAGCAATCTGTTCGATTCGCGGGTCGACACCTTCGCCTACGGCAATCCGTTTTCCGTGCACACCCGTGCGCAGTTCACGCCATTGGCGCCGCGCACCATCTCGGTGGGACTGGTCTACAACCCGGCCAGATAGCTGATGCCTCCGAGCGCCGCCATCTGTGCGGCGATCTCCTGCTGGCGACGCTGCACGTAGTTGCTGGGGCGTTCGGCGCGCAGCCGCAGCGGATTCGGCAATACCGCCGCGAGACGCGCTGCTTCATCGCGCGTGAGCCGCGCCGCCGGTTTGTGAAAGATGGCCTGCGCCGCGGCTTCGGCGCCGTAGATGCCGCTGCCGAATTCCGCCACGTTCAGATACATCTCGAGGATGCGCCGCTTCGACCAGAAGCCTTCGATCAGCAGGGTGAACCAGGCTTCCAGGCCTTTGCGCACCCAGCTGTGGCCATTCCACAGGAACAGGTTCTTCGCCACCTGCTGCGAAATGGTGCTGGCGCCGCGCGCGCGTTTCCCGCGCTGCGCGTCGTCGTAAGCCTTGCGGATCTGTCTGAGGTCGAAGCCATGATGTTCGGGGAAAAGCTGATCTTCCGAAGCGATGACCGCCAGCGCCAGTTGCGGTGAGATCTGCGAGTAATTGCGCCAGTGTTGCTGCAGCGTCCACGGGCGTGGATCGCTGTCGAACCAGGAGCCGATGCGAGCCTCGACCATGAAGGCGCTGGTCCACGGATTGAACCAGCGCATGGCCAGTACCGACAGCACTGACAACAGCAGCGCCGCGCCCACGGCGGTGACCAGCAGGCGCATCGCCCGACCGAACAGTCCGAACCGCTTGCTGCTCACAGTCGGATCAGCGGCGAAGTTCAGCCTGCGGCTTCTACCTGCTTTGCGGACTGGATCACTACGTCCGTTGCGGGCACATCATCGTGACCCTTGCGCCGGCCGGTGCGTTCCTTGGCGATGCGATCGATGGTGTCCAGTCCATCCACCACGCGACCGAACACGGCGTAGCCGGGATTGCCCGGTGAGGCATTGAGGAAGTCGTTGTCCGTGAGATTGATGAAGAACTGCGAGGTGGCGCTGTGCGGATCATTCGTGCGCGCCATGGCGATGGTGCCACGCAGGTTCTGCAGGCCATTGCTGGCCTCGTTCTTGATCGGCGCCTTGTTCTTCTTCTGGGACATGTCCGGCAGCATGCCGCCGCCCTGGATCATGAAGCCGGGGATCACGCGGTGGAAGATCAGCCCGTCGAAGAAGCCTTCATCGACATAGGCCAGGAAGTTCTCGACCGAGATGGGCGCCTTGGCCGCATCCAGTTCGAGCGTGAAGTTACCCAGAGAAGTTTCAAAGCGGACCATGAGAGACCTTTTCAGTTAGGTGGACGAGTATCAGAAAAATGGGGCGCCGGATTTCTCAAGGCCAGTACGCTTCGGTGACGCGGTCGTGGCCCGCCAGGTCGCGGTGGCAGGCTACGCGATCGTAGCCCCGGGCGACAAGCGCGGCGCGCAGCCTGGCCGCCTGAGTTGCGCCATGTTCCAGCAGCAGCAAGCCGCCGGGCAGCAGGTGTGCCGGCGCACAGGCGATGATGGCCAGCAAGTCGGCATAGCCCTCGTCCTCAGCAACCAGAGCCTGCTGCGGCTCGAAAGTGAGCTGCTCCAGTGCGGGATCCGCGGCATCCACATAGGGTGGATTGCTCAGAATGGCATCGAAGCGCTCCGTGCCCAGCGCATCGCACCATCGTCCGGCGACGAGGCGCACATTCGCGCTGCGCAGCCGCTCGCGGTTGATCGCAGCCACTTGCAGCGCGGCGGACGAGGCGTCGGTGGCAAGGATCTGCCAGTCGGGCCTTTCGCGCGCGAGTGCCATCGCAATGGCTCCTGAACCCGTGCCCAGATCCGCGACGCGACGTGGCAGGGCATCCAGGCGCTGCAGGCACAGTTCCACGAGCAGCTCGGTCTCGGGCCTTGGAATCAGGACATCGGACATGACCACCAGCGGCAGCGACCAGAATTCGCGCACGCCGGTGATGTAGGCCAGGGGCTCGCCGGTGGCCAAGCGTTCCACACCGGCGGCGAACATGGCGGCAGGCAGGGCGCCGACCGGACGCTCCGGAAAGGCGATCAGCTGCCCGCGACTCAGTCCCGACAGCGCTGCCAGCAGCACTTCGGCATCCCGTCGCGCTATGCCCTGGGCGCAGGCCATCGCCAGCAGTGCAGCCACGGTGGTGCCGTCTGCTACATTGCCGGCCGCGCCGGCGCCGCCGGTACGGGAGTTGTCGTTGAACACGTCTGGAGTTTCCTCGAGCCCTGGCCTGCCGTTTTCGGCGCGCGAGGTGCTGCGCCTCGCCTGGCCATTATTTCAGGAAACGCTGTTGCGCTGCCTGCCGCTGGCGATTATTGCCGCCGCCGCCGGCGCGGTGCCGAATGCGGAAAGCGCGGCGCGCAGGGCTGAGGGGCTGGCTCCTCACGATGCGCAGTGGTGGGGCGTGATGGGCGCCAGCACACTGCTGGTGCTGATCTGCTACGACAGCGTGTTGCGCCTGCAGCTGGCGCGCGCCAGGGGCGAGGATTCCGGCTTGTTGCCCGCCATGCGGTTGGCGGTGGCTGCTCTGCCAGCGACGCTGCTGCTGGTGCTGCTGTCATTGACGCCGTTGCTGCCACCCATGCTGTGGCTGGGGTCACATCGCTTCGATGTGCCTGGCGCATTGCTGCTGCTGGCCGGTCTCATCGGCCTGCTGTTCATGTTCTTCAGCTGGCCCGCCATGCTGTGGGAAAAGCTGTGGCCGTGGGCGGCTTTGCGCCGTTCGATATGGCTGGTGCGCGCGCATCTTGCGCAGGTTGCGGCGCTGGCGGGTCTGATGCTGGCCGTGGTACTGGTGTTCGCACAGCTCACCGGCATCTTCATCGGCGAGATCATGATGCTTGCCGGGCCGCAGGCGCAGACCAGCCACGGCTGGCTGTCGCTGTCACGCTGGCTGATGGCGGGAGTGCTGGCCATTCCCATCGTTTACGCCAGCGCGGTTTCGATCACCGCGTTCAGGATGGTTGCTGCGCCGGGAGCGAAGTCCTAGCCTGAACGGGCTTTAGCGACGTTCCGGCCAGCCATGGCGGTTCAGCGCCGCGCCCAGCCTTTCGACGTCTTCCACATCCACGTAGGCCTGAGCGCAGAAGCGCAGCAGCAACGTGCCGCCAATGCGCACGCAGCGGATCTGGATACGCTCCTGCTCCCACAGCGTGCGGGTTACGGCGGCAGCGTCGGCATCGATGGCAGGCCGATGCTGCGGCAGGATGAAGGCGCGCATCGCCACATTCAACGTGGGCGGCGCCACGGACTGCGCGCCGGCGGCGAGCACGGCATCGCTGCCGCGTTCGATCAGCATGCGCTCGTGCGCCCACAGACATTCGGCGCCCAGTTCGCGGAAGAAGGCAATGGCACGTGGCACCGTCAGCCAGGCGGTGTAATCGCGGGTGCCCACGTAGTCGAAGGAATCCGGAAAACCCATGCCGATGTAGTGGCTGGTGAGCACCGGCCGCGTCAGCGGCGCGGCGCCCGGCGAGGCGTACAGCAGGGCCGTGCCCTTGGGCGTGTACAGCCACTTCTGCATGTTGGTGAGATACCAGTCGGCGCCCAGTGCATCCAGATCCAGCGGAATCTGTCCGATGGCATGCGCGCCATCGATCAGCACCGGAATGCCCCGGCGGCGCAGCTCCGGGATGATCTGCTGCACCGGGAAAACCAGCGCCGTGGGCGAGGCGATGTGATCGAGCAGCACCAGCTTCACGCGATGGTCGGCGGCATCCAGCACGCGTTCGGTGATGGCAGCGGCATCCGTTGGCAGCGGTATGCGTACGATCACGGGCGTGGCGCCGGTGTCGCGGCAGCGCGCTTCCACCGCCAGGCGCACCGCGTTGTACTGGTGATCGGTGATCAGCACATGGTCGCCGGGGCCCAGCGGCAGTGAGTTCAATACCGCCTGCACCGCAGTGGTGGCGTTTTCCACCAGTGCGATACGTCGCGCCTCGGTGCCGGTGAATTGACCCAGTACACCGGCCACCTGCCGCACCGCGCGTTCGGACTTGTCCGGATGGATGCGTGCCATGAAGGCATCGGGGTGTCGTTCGAACTCGGCACGCAGCCGTGCCTGCTCATCCAGTACCACGCGCGGTGTGGCGCCGTATGCGCCGTGATTGAGGAAGCTGGCATCGTCTCGCAGCATCCATTGCGAACGCGCCGCGCGTCCCAAAGGCAGTGCCGGCAGAGAGGGGTCGGCCTGTTTCAATTCGGGCAGCGCAGCCATCAGCGCAGCATCCACGCTGCGGTGCCGGCCACCACCAGCGCCATGGCGTAACTGAACAACTGCCGCGCGCGCGCGCCCTGCAGCACGCGGTCGATGGAGGCGCCCCAGATGGTCCACACCAGCATGGAAGGGCCGCCAATGCAGATGCAGATCACAATGGCGGTGGCGAGATCGAAGTGACTGGGCGCCATGCCGCCATAGAATGCACTGGCCACAGTCACGGCCATCATCCAGGCCTTGGGATTGATCAGCTGGAAGGCGAGGCCTTCGGCGAAGCGCATCGGTCGCGCTGCTGAAGCGGCCGCTGGCGTATCAGCGGCACGCGGACGTGCATCGCGCAGGATCAGCCAGGCCAGCCACAGCAGGTAGGCGGCGCAGGCCCAGCGCAGTATCCCGAAGGCGCGTGGCATGGCCAGCAGCAATGCCGCAGCACCGATGTGCGACAGCAACACCAGCGCCACGAATCCCGCCTGCACGCCGAACAGATGCTTGAGTGAGCGGCGTACGCCGAAAGCGGCGCCCGAGCGCATCAACAGCAGGTTGTTGGGACCCGGGGTGATGGAGGCCACGAAGGCGAAAAGTGCCAGTGGGCCGATGGTGAGGCTCAGGTTCGGCATGGCTGTACTGTGCCGTTTCACCGTCATCGAGTACAGATACACAAAATCTCAAATCGTTAGGGTACAGTTATGGCATGAGCGAAACTGATACACCTTTATATCTGAGTGTCGCCGCGGAGATGGCGCGGCTGATCGGCGCCGGCTCTCTGAAACCGATGGATCGCGTGCCCTCGGTGCGGCAGCTGGCCCGCCAGCGCCGTGTGAGCATCACCACTGCGGTGGCCTCGTTGCGCGAGCTGGAGCAACGTGGATTGATCGAGGCCAGGCCGAAGTCCGGCTACTTCGTGGCGCGTCGTCGCCCCGTACCGGAACCGCCTGCAGAAGTGGAACTGCCGAAGCGTGCCCGCCTGGCTGGAACGCAGGCCATGCTGAAGCAGCTGGCCGAAGCCAGCCTCACTCCGGGCATTGCGCGACTGGGGCAGGCGCTGCCCGATCCCGGGCTGTTCCCCGAGGCAGCTTTGCGCGCCAGCCTGCAGCGTGTGGCGCGGCGTGATCCGCAGTGGCTGGGCGAATATCCGCTGCGCATGGGTGGCAGTCTGGCGCTGCGCGAACAGATCGCGCGGCACTATGCGTTGATCGGCGTGGCGCTGAGCGCCGAGGACATCATAGTCACCAATGGCTGCACGGAGGCACTGACGCTGGCGGTGCGCACCGTGGCAAAGCCCGGCGACACCATCGCGGTGGAATCCCCGACGTATTTCGCCTTCCTGCAGATCGCCGAGAGCCTGGGTGTGAAGGTGATCGAGATTCCCGTGCATCCACGCGATGGCATCTCGCTGGAAGCACTGCGCGAATTGCTGAACAGCCGTGCGGGACGCGACATCCGCGCCTGCGCCGTGACGCCGAACTTCAGCAATCCCACCGGTTCGTGCATGTCGGCGGCGCGCAAGCGCGAACTGGTGCGGCTCTGCGATGCGCACGACATCGTGCTCATCGAGGATGATGTCTACGGCGATGTGCAGTTCGAAGGTCCGCGGCCGCTGCCTTGCAGAGCCTTCGACCGGGAAGGGCGGGTGCTGCTGTGCTCGTCTTTTTCCAAGACGCTGGCGCCGGGCTCGCGGCTGGGATTCATCGTTCCCGGCCGCTATCGCGATACCCTGCGCGCGGCCAAGCACATGGCCTCAGGCGCCACGCCTCTGCTGCAACAGGAGATGCTGGCGGATTATCTCGCCAGCGGCCGTTACGAACGGCATCTGCGACAGCTGCGCCGTGCGCTGGCGCAGCAGGTGACGCAGCTGTCGCAGTGCGTGCAGGATGCTTTTCCGGAAGGCACCCGGCTGACGCAGCCCAAGGGCGGGTATGTGCTGTGGGTGGAACTGCCGGGCGATGTCGACACCATGGCGCTGTACGACGAAGCCATCCGGCAGCGCGTGGACTATGTACCTGGTCCGCTGTTCTCAGCGTCGGGCCGCTATCGCAATTGCCTGCGACTCAACGCCGGTTATGCATTCACGACGGCGACAGCCGCGGCCATCGGGCGGCTGGGCGCATTGCTGGGCGGACGCGGTTAGCTGGCGCGGCTAGAACGCGCTTTTCACCACGCCGCCGTCGACGCGCAGCGCCGCCCCGGTGGTGGCCGAGGCTTGTGTAGACGGAGGGATGGAAAGCATTACTCGCCGACCTGAGCGGCGAGCTCCTCGGCCTGGAATTCGTTCTGCAGCGCGGTGAGCAGTTCATCCAACCCACCGTTCATCACATCGGCCAGCTTGTACAGCGTGAGATTGATGCGGTGATCGGTGATCCGGCCCTGCGGAAAGTTGTAGGTGCGTATGCGTTCGG
>DATNCK010000140.1:0-9779 GCA_035571575.1 Steroidobacteraceae bacterium
TCGTCCGCGGGCTGCCGCAGCAGCGCAGCGCCTGCCGGCCGATCAATGAGGCTGAAAAGACGCTTTTCTTTGTCACTGCCCGTGGCATCGACGATGCGGCCCAGAAGCTGTCGCATGCCAGGTTCCGGCAATAGGCCGAGCGCGATCATGCGCCCGGTAAGCTGACTGCTGGGTCCGGTCCTGCCCTCTTCATCCAGCCTGGCGAACACCCGAAGTATTTCCTGCCGCGCATCGGCGTAGCGTCCTGCGGCCAAATAGGCGAGCGCGACATCTCCTTCATTGCGCGTGCTCAACGGTTCGCGAGTCTGGTAACGCGCGTATACCTTCAGGGCCTGATCCGCCGCGTCGATGCCCTGCAGGAAGACTGCCTCGTCATGTTCGAGCAAGTTGATGCCCGCCGTGTCGTGCATCTGCTTCACCGCGGTGGCGCGAGCGGCGGCGAACTGTCGGGCGGCTCCCGCATAGTCCAGGTCGTCTACGCTGGCAAAGGCCTGGCCGGTCAGCATGAGCACGGAATCTGGCAACAGACTCTGGACCTTTTCGCGCGCCGCGCGAATCTCCGGCGTAGCGCCCCCGCCATGGCTCTGCGACAAGACTTGACGGGCGTCGAGCAGCTGCACCCAGGCCAGTGCGAAGTCCGGATCCTGCGCCACAGCCTGCTCCATGGCCGCGACGGTTTTTTCGTAGTCGCCGTTGCCGGCGTAGGCCAGCCCCTTGAGGTAACTGTCGTAGGCCTGGAGATCATGGGTCATACCCGTCGTTTCACCCAGCTCGCCTATGCCCAGCTTCACCTGCAGCACCTGCGCGACATCCCTTGCGATGTCCTGCTGCACGCGGAACACGTCCTTCAACGGCCGATCATAGGTGCGCGACGACAAGTGGAATCCATCGCTGGCCTTGACCAGCTGCGCGGTGATGCGCAGCTGCTCGCCCTCCTTGCGGACGCTGCCTTCGAGAAGATATTCCACGCCCAGCTTCTCACCGATGGTCTTCGTGTCCTCGTTGCGAGCCTTGAAATAGAACGAGGAGGTGCGGCCCGTCACGCGCAGGTCGCGGATCTGCGCAAAGGAATTCAGGATCTCCTCGGTCATGCCATCCGCCAGATACTCCTGATCCTTGCTGGAGCTCATATCCGCAAATGGCAGCACGGCCAGCGTTACGGGGGCTGTTCGCGAGGCGGGGGAAGCTTCCGCGGCCTGCGCTGGCTGGCGTGTCTGTCCACCGTGCCAGTGGTGGAGCACGGCCCAGGCGGTACCGCCAGCCGCCGCCACCCCGATGCCGAGGAAGATGAACAAGGGCAGCCGCATGCGCCTCTGCCGGACCGGCACCGTGTTGCCAACGGGTGGTGATCCGGCTCCGTTCACTCGGGACCGCAGATCGCCGATGAACGCTTGCCAGCGCGCCTCTTCGGCATCCCCACGCCAGCCGGAAAGGTCGGCGGTCTGCCGCAATTCGAACATCACCGGCCGCTGGCATTCTTCAATCATCGCCGGCACCAGCGTGCCGGCGCGGTCCGCGATGGTGGCTTCCGCGCGCACCCAGCGCGATGCCACCGAAGACTTCGACCAGAGCACAACCACGGACTTTGCGCTCCTCAGCGCATTTTCCGTGACCTCGTCGTAGGCATCGCCGGACTTGAGTGTCTGGTCCCACCACACGGAGAAACCGGCCTGCTCCAGCACCTGGGCAAACCTTCTCGCTGTCGCCTGATCCTCGCGACTATAGGAAAGAAAGACGTCGGGCATGTTCACGGGGCACCGGGGCCGCGAGTCCTCCCACTTGGAGAGGTGAAAACAATAGCATTTGGCCGCGAAGGCGGCAGCCGAAGGCGATCAGTGCGCCGCACTCGCCTCGCCACGGATCTCCACCTTGCGCAGCATCAGGGTCAAGGTGGCGATGGCCGCGATGGCCAGCGGCAGCAGCGGCACGTAGAACAGTGACTGGCTCGGCCAATGCAGATCCAGCACCCACGCGCCCACCAGCGGTCCGCTCAGTGAACCGACGCGCCCGATGCCGAGTGCCGCTCCCGCGCCGGTGGGCCGACACGATACCGGGTAGATCAGGCCTGCCGAAGTGTTCAGCACCCCCTGGCAACCGACGATGCCGAAGCCTGCCATGCAAACCGCCAGTGTCAGCAGGGTCGCGGATGCAAAACCGTTGGTAGCGATGATGAGGCAGCCGCTGAATCCCAGCACCAGCAGGATCAATGCCCAGGCGAGGCCCAGGCGCCCCAGCAGGAACACCGTGAAGATGGCCGCAATCGTTCCACCCCAATGCAGAGCGCCGTTGGTGAATGCCGTCTGCACATCCGACAGCCCGGCTTGATTGAGGATCACCGAGATCCAGCTGTTGAGGAAGTGCACCGACAGCAGCGTGCAGGCGAACATCAGCCACAACAGCGGCGTCGTGATGGCCAGCTTTCCCGCAAACAGCTCGGAGAAGCTGCTGCGCGAGGCGCCTTTCTTCTCCTTCTGCCGCAGCGTGAATTGCGTGTCGGGGGTAATCATCAGTGAAGGATCGAGCTGGCGCGCCCGTGCCTCGATTTCACGACGGTTCTTGCCGCGATAGGTGAGGAAGAGAATCGATTCCGGCAGCTTCCAGTAGATCAATGCCGCGACCACCACGGGTACGATGCAGCCCGCCACGAACAGCGATTGCCAGCCGTGCTGTGGCACCAGCCACGCCGCCACGATGGCCGGCATGCCGCTGCCCAGGGACATGCCGATCATCGGGATGCTGGTGAGCAGCGGACGTTTGGCGGTCGGTGAGACCTCAGCCGCGAGCGCGATCACATTGGGCAGCACGCCGCCGAGCCCCAGGCCGGTGAAGAAGCGGATGATTCCAAGCTGCGTGGGATTCTTCGCCAGGAGACACAGCAGCGCGGTAAATGCATACAGCAGCGTGCCGGTCACGATCACGCGCTTGCGGCCGAAGCGGTCACCGAGATTGCCCAGCATCGTGGCGCCGATCATCATGCCGAACAGGTTTGCCGCGATCACGTACTGCAGGAAGGAGGCCGGTGGCAGGCTCCAGTCCTTCGCGATGCGCGGCGCCGCGAAGGCCACCACTTGCAGATCGAAGCCGTCGCAGAGCAGCGCGACCATCAGGACGGCCAGCAGGAAATAATTGCGACCGGACAGCTTCTGCCGGTCAACCAGCTCGTCGACGTAAACGATGTTCGGCACGTCGCCCCCGATCCGCTACATTTTGTAGTCGTTCTGGATCCGAGCGTACTCGATGAAGAAGTCCAGCGCCGTGGGATTTGCCATGGCATCGCGATTGGCGGCCTTGGCCAGCGGCACGCCGGCCAGGATGCGCCGCACCGGCACTTCCATGCGCTTGCCGGAAATGGTGTAGGGAATGGACGGCACCTGGTAGATCTTGTCCGGAACATGGCGCGGCGTGTACTCGCTGCGCAGCCGGTCATTGATGGCCTTCACCAGTTTTTCGTCCAGTGTCACGCCTTCCGCCAGCTTCACAAACAGCGGCATGAAGAATTTGCCACCCGGCAGGTCGAGGTTGACGATGAGTCCGTCCTCGACGCCCGGGACCAGCACGATGGTGCGGTAGATCTCGGCAGTGCCGATGCGGATGCCATGGCGGTTCAGCGTGGCGTCGGAGCGGCCCAGCACGAAGCAGCCACCGCGTTCGTTGATCCGGTAGAAATCGCCCTGGCGCCACATGCCGGGGAAGTCGCTGAAATAGGTCTCGATGAAGCGCTCGTCGTTCTTGTCGTTCCAGAAGCCCACGGGCATCGATGGCATCGGCTGCGTCACGACCATCTCGCCCACTTCATTGGTGACGAACTTGCCGTCTTCGCCCATGACGTGCACGGCAATGCCCAGACAGCGCGCCTGGATCTCGCCGGCATAGGCCGGCAGCGTCACCGCCCCGCCCACGAAACCGGAACAGATGTCGGTGCCACCGCAGCCCGGCACCGTCCAGCAATCCTCTTTCACATTCTCGAAGAACCACGCCTGACATTCAGGTGAGACCGGAGATCCCGCGAGAGTGATGGAGTCGAGACTCGACAGATCGAACTTCGCCTTGGGCACCACGCCATTCTTTTCGAGAATGGATTGATACGTGGGACTGGCGCCAAACAGATTGGCCTTCGCGTCCTGCACCATCTTCCACAGCAGGTCGCCATCGGGCCAGGCCGGGTTGCCGTCATACAGCACCGGAATCACATTCGACAGCAGCGAGCTGACGAGAAAGTTCCACATCATCCAACCGGTGGTGGTGAAGAAGAACAGCCGCTCGTTGGCGCGCATGTCGAAATTGAAGGCCACATGCTTCAGCTGCTCCAGCGTGATGCCGCCGTGGCTGTGCATGATGGGCTTGGGCAGACCGGTGGTGCCGCTGGAAAACAGGATCCACAGCGGATGGTTGAAGCCCACCTCTTCGTACTTGAACTCGGCGCGCGACACCGGCGGGTGATCGAGCAGCTCGTGCCAGTAGATGGTGTCCGGCGTCAGGCGGCGCGGATTGGCCGCATCCAGGTACGGCAGCTGGATCACATGCTTCACGCTGGTGAGCCTGGCGAGAATCTTCTCCACTTCGCCGCGGCGGTCGAAGGGCTTGCCACCGTACTGGTAGCCGTCCACATGGAAGAAAACCGTGGGTGTGAGCTGCGAGAACCGATCGAGCACGCCGGGAGTGCCGAAGTCCGGACCCACCGATGACCAGATCGCGCCCAGGCTGGCCGTAGCCAGCAGCGCGATCAGCGCCTCCGGCACATTCACCACATAGGCGCAGACGCGATCGCCTTTCTTCACGCCCAGTTTGCGCAGCTGGGTGGCGACGATGCGCACCTTGCCGGCGAGTTCTTCCCAGGAAATCTCCGCCAGCGGCGCGCGCTCATTCAGATGCAGCACTGCGGTGGCGTTGGGTCGTTCGTGGCGCAGCATGTGGCGCGCATAGTTGAGCTCGGCGCCCGGAAACCATTCAGCGCCCGGCATGGTGCGCTTGCCCAGCACCGCCGTCGGCTGCTTTGAGGCTTCGACGCCGAAGAAGTCCCAGCAGGCCTGCCAGAAGGCGTCCACATCTTCGGTGGACCAGCGCCACAGAGACTCGAAATCCGTGAAGGTAAGGCCACGCTTGTCCGCCAGCCAGCGGCGAAAGTCGGTCAGTCGCGCGCGCGCGATACGTTCCGGCGAGGGCGACCACAGCAACTTTCCAGGCTCGACCATTCCACACGACTCCGTCGTTTTTTTTGGGTGCGCTATTGAATCATGATTTGCGCCAGATTGAGCCTAGGCAGCAGAATCGCGGCGCAAGTGGTGACGGACATCCAATCACCGCGGCAGGTTCCATAGAACGATTTGGCTGATAGCCTCGCATCGCGGAAGTAATAGCCTTGAGATAATAACGGTGTGGGGATAATTGCCGTGGGCAAGGAGTACATATGAATGCACAGGAACTGGCCGACATCGAGGCCTGCCGTTCACTGATCCTGGAATTCGCCGCGCGTATCGACAGTGGTCAGAGCCACACTCTCGGCGAGCTGCTCACGGCGGATGCGACCTTCGCCCGACCGACCAACCCCGATGTGGTCATCAATGGTCGGGATGCCATCCTCGCTGCGTTCGCGCTGCGGCCCAAGCACCTGGTCTCGCAGCACCTGAACCTGAACATCCGCATCCGCCTTACGGGGGCCGATACCGCGGAAGGGCAATCCGTCGTGATGCTCTATCTGGCCAATGCAGACGACGAGCTGGTGCCGGGAAAAGGCCGCAAGGCCGGTTCGCCATTGATCGGCACATGGACCGACGCCTTCGTACGCACCGCAGCCGGCTGGCGCTTCAAGGATCGACGCGGCGCCGCCACCATGCACGCCTGATTCATGCAGTTCCTCGGCTCGCTGTTCTTCACGACCTTCTTCCTGCTGTTCACCTTCGTGTACGGCATCTTCTTTTCATTCGTGTGCCTGTTCCTGCCCTTCCGCCTGCGCTTCGCGCTGGCGCGTTTCTGGGGAGGTGTATTGCTCACGACCCTGAAATACAGCTGCGGCCTGCGCTACACCGTGGAGGGCCGCGAGAATCTTCCCAGCCAGCCCAGCATCGCGCTGATCAAGCACTCCTCGAGCTGGGAGACCTTTGCGCAGACCGTGCTCCTCCCGCCACAGGTGTGGGTGCTGAAGCGCGAGCTCACGTGGATTCCCTTCGTGGGCTGGGGCATACGCCTGTTGCACAGCATCGCCATCGATCGCGGCGCCGGCGGCAAGGCCGTGCGGCAGATGATCGAGCAGGGGCGCCAGCGTCTGGCAACGGGCCACTGGATCGCAGTGTTTCCCGAAGGCACGCGTGTGGCGGTCGGTGAGTCGCGCCGCTATGGGGTCGGCGGCGCGGCCATTGCCGCAGACACCGGTGCGCTGGTGGTGCCGGTGGCCCACAACGCCGGTTATTTCTGGCCGCGGCGCGGGCTGCTCAAGAAACGCGGCACCATCCGCGTGGTGATTGGTCCACCGATCACCACGCAGGGCAAGGATGCGCGCGCCATCAATGAAGAGGCGCAGCGCTTCATCGACGCGAACTCCGGGCCTCCGGCCTGAAGGCTTGGGCGGCGCCGTGGGCGAAGGCTATTTCACTTCGTAGACGAGATTCAGCGTCGACAGCGTATCGGTCTTCTTGAACGCCGCTGGCGGCTTGCTGTTGTGACGTACGGCGTAGGCGACTGACAGCGCCAGACGGTCGGTCATCTTCACCGCCAGGCCCACTTCGTTCTGGAGGAAGTTGTTGTCGGAGGCGAACTCCGCGCCCAGCTTGTCGTACACCGACGTAGTCGTGGTGAGCTGATGGTCGAAGGCGAGATTGGCCACTTCGACGATCTGATTTTCTTTTTCCGCCGGCGCGGCGAGCGTGGCGATGGTCTCGGAGAACTTGTAACCCACACCGACCTGGCCGGACAGATGCGTGCCGTCACGGTCGATGAACTTGCGGCCCACGCCGCTGCTGATCACACCCTGGTGATCGAAGCCGCTGAAGCGGTCTTCTTCATAACGGGCGCCGCCGTACCAGAAGGTGTGCGCGCCGAAGTTGTAGCGCGTCTGTGCGCCGATCTCCCAACGTCGCGCCGTGGTCAGACCATCGTTGCGCACGTAGTTGCCGGCCAGCGTCCCCGAGTTTTCCCACCGGTCATTCTTGTAGCCGACGGCAATGCGCGCATTGGCGCTCTTGGTATCGGTGTTGCCGCTGGCGATGGCGACGCCGGCTTCGCCCTTGCCGGTCCACTGCGCCATGGCCGGAACCGAGGCCGTCAGCGCGGGCAGCAGCCACGCCAGATGGAATTTCTTCATTTGATGCTCCTTGATGTGCGGCACGCGCTACAGCAGTGCGACGATGTCCGCTTCGATGTCTTCGGGTTTGTCGTTTGGCGCATAGCGCCTCACCACATTGCCCTGCCGGTCCACCAGAAACTTGGTGAAGTTCCACTTGATGGCCTGGGTGCCCAGCAAGCCGGGTTTCTCAGACTTCAGGTGCTGGTACAGCGGATGCGTGTTGGGGCCGTTGACCTCGATCTTGGCGAACAGCGGAAAGGTCACGCCATAGCTGGAATCGCAGAAACTGCCGATTTCGGCCTCGTTGCCCGGTTCCTGCGCACCGAACTGATTGCAGGGAAATCCCAGCACACTGAAGCCACGCGGGCCCAGCTTGCGATACAGCGCTTCGAGACCGGTGTATTGCGGCGTGAAGCCGCAGCGACTGGCCACGTTGACGATCAGCAGTACACGACCACCGAATTCGCTCAGATTCCGTTCTTCGCCGTTCAGCCTGCGAGCCACGATGTCGTTGATCTGCATTGCCCCCTCCTTGGTGGCCGCCAAGCCTACGCCCAAACGAAACGGGGCGCCCCAAGGCGCCCCGCCTCAATGCTCCAGACGGACTTAGCGCTTGCCGAAGTCGTAGCGGAAGCTGATGCCCCAATGGGTGCCATCATCGTTATGGCTGACATCCGGGCCCGCTGCGAAGGCTTCAGTGAAGTACCAGCGGCCACCGGCGCCGAAGGTGAAGTCATCGACCCCGTGGCCGAGATTCACGTACTTGATGATGCCCGTGAGTTCCAGCTGCTCGCCCGCACGACCGCGCAGGCCGGCATTCAGACCGAAGCCGCTTTCGCTGTCGCTGGCGCTGATGCCGCCGGAGGAGCCCTTGACCTTCACATGCTCATAGGTGACACCGCTGACCAGATCCAGCGTCGGACCCAGCGCCCAGTGCGAGCCCACGCCCAGGCTGTAGTTGGTGCCCTTGACCTTGACGCCGGCCGTGGCAGCGCTTGAGCCATAGTCGATGTCTGCGAAATTGAAGGAGCCGAAAATATTCGGCGCGAATTCCACCGAAGCGCCGAGGGTGACGCCATCGCCCTTCAGGTCGAGGTCGTCGATTTCGCTGCGGGTGTAGCCGATTTCACCGAGGTTGTAGCTGAACCCTTCGTCGGCAGCGAAGACCTGGGTGCCGAATCCGAGGGCCAACGCGGCGCCGACGGCAATATGCTTGCGCATGTGTGACTCCATCACTTTGTTGAATGCACCAACGGTTGGTGCGCCGCAAATGATAGAGACCCCATCCTGAATGGCAACTGACTTGGATGCGCCGATTGGCTACTGTGACGCAGCGCCGAATTGCGCAGTCAACAGGTTGCAATTCGCTTAGCGCAGTGTCCGACAGGTTTTCAGCAGATCGAGCTCTGGCCTGTACACAGTTGTAACCACATCGTGAACGCCCAGCAGGGTGTGGGACACATTGTCATGCGATGCGGTGTCGTTTAAATGGGTACGCAGGCAGGCGCCATCCAGCTTCAGCCTTGCAGGCGCACCGCGCGAGAACCACAGCAGCATCGGCACCTTCTTCTGCACCTCCGGTGCAATCAGATACGGCTGGCCATGCAGATAGAGGCCGTTTTCGCCCAGCGATTCGCCGTGATCGGAGACATACAGCAGCACGGCATCCACGCGATCCTGCTGTGCGGCCAGCGCATCGATCAGCCCGGCGAGCACGTAGTCCGTGTAGGCGATCGAATTGTCATAGGAGTTGACGATCTGCTCATCGGTGCAGGTTTCGATCTGCTGCGTCGGACAGGTGGGCTTGAACACCTCGTGATCCGGCGGCACGCGTCGGAAGTACGTGGGTCCGTGACTGCCCATGGCATGCAACACGATCAGCGCATCGCGCTGCGTCTGCGCCAGCTTCGCAGTCAGCGCATGCAGCAGCGCATCGTCCAGGCATTCGCCGTCCTTGCAGGAATCCGGATGATAAGAGCGCGCTTCCTCGGTGGGCACGCGCGCGCACACCTTCTTGCACCCGGACTGATTGTCGATCCACGACACGGCCACACCGGCGCGCTGCAGGATGTCGAGCACGGTGTCGCGGTGATCCGCCGCATTCAATTTGAATTCGCTGCGCGGCAGATCCGAGAACATGCAGGGCACCGACACCGCGGTAGCGGTGCCACAACTGTGCACGTCGGTGTAGTAGTAGATGTCCTTCTGTTTCAGCAGCGGGTTGGTCTCGCGGGCATAGCCGCCCAGCGAGAAATTCGCCGCGCGCGCGGTTTCACCGACCACGAAGATCACTACCAGCGGCCTGGTCTGCTTCGTTGCCGCGCGCTTCGCGTCCTCACCAACCTTGATGTAGGGCTGGCGACCATGCAGCGTCTTGCGCACCAGCGTGGTGGAACCCACCAGCACATTGGCCGGCGCGATGAAATAGCGCGCCACGTCCTGGTTGCGGAAGAAAGACGCGTACGAGGAATACATCGGCAGTCCCGCGCCGAACAACAGC
>DATNCK010000141.1:0-4230 GCA_035571575.1 Steroidobacteraceae bacterium
TACGGCCGCTTCGACATCGGTCTCTTCCAGAGCGAGCGCGGCTTCGAACTGACGAGTGCAATCGTCTGCCTTGAAGTCTGAACTGGCGTCGGAGGGCGCCGCATCGACAAGCTGGATGGTCCTGCCATCGGTGTGTACTTCCAGCGCCAACAGCAATTGCCCTGAAAGGGCATCCCGCTTCTCACCCAGTTCGTGCACGAGAATCCGGTCACCGGCAGCGGTCAACGACAGCCCGCGGGCAGGAATGGCCTCGGGCAGCTGTGCGCGGATGGCGCGCAGTGCAGTGCCCACACGTCGCGCCGACAAGCGCGCGGCCAGTAGATCGCGTGCTGCGCGCAGCAGCACCAGATCCTGAAATGAAAACTGCAGGGATCGGCGCGGTCCGCGACTGGGCGAGACGTACCTTGCGCGGATCATGGCGCGCACGGAGCGAATCGGGATCTCCGTGAGTCGCGATACCTCGGCTGTGCCGAAGCGCTGCAATCAGGCTCTCCGGGAAGCGGTCTTCACCTTGCGGGTGGCAGCAGTGACGCGTTTCGGTGGCTTGCGTGCGCTGGCGGACCGGGTGACCGCCGCCGTCTTTGAGCCCGTGCCCTTGTTCAGGCTTCGTTGCAGCACTTCCATCAGATCAACCACATTGCCGCCGGTTTCCGGTGTGGGCTCTTCAGTCTCGAAGTGCGAGATCTCCTTGCCGTTCTTTATCTTCTTCTGGATGGCTGCCTCCACGCGGGCGCGGAATTCGTCGTGGAATTCATTGGGATCGAACCGCCTGGCCGTGGTCTGTTCGATCAGCGCCTTGGCCAGCTTCAATTCCCCTGCTGCCAGCTGCGGCGCATCGCCTATAGGAACTTCCTTGATGGTGCGGATTTCATCCTTGAAGTACAGCTGCTGCATCACCATGCCACCTTCGACGGGTCTTATGATGACCACGTATTCCCGGCCTCGTGCCGCCCATCGACCGACAGCGCACAAGCCTGTCTGGCGCATCGCCTCATTCAGCAGCGCATAGGGCTTGGCCGCATTGCGCGAGGGCGCAAGCAGATAGGTCTTGTCGAAATACATGGGATCTACCGTATTCAGCGGCACGAATTCGGTGATGTTGATCAGCCTGGAACCCGCCTCTTCCAGTGCCTTGATTTCCTCAGGCTTGAACATGGCATACCGGTCTTTCTCGTATTCGTAGCCTTTAACGATTTCCGACCGTTCGATCTTCTCGCCGTCGAGCGCGCAGACATACTGCTGCTTCACGCGCGCTCCATCCTTCGCGTGCAGCAGGTGGAATGACAACCGGCTGGCAGCGATCTCTGCCGAATACACATCGACCGGTATGCTGACCAGACCGAAGGAAATGCTCACAGATGCGAAGGAGCGCGTAGCCATGTCGCTGGACCTCTGGCGGATTAGCATCAGGTTGCGAGACCGCATGGGCTTTGCACAATGAGGCAAGTCCTACGGTGCTGTAGGACCCGGCCGCGTCGCAGCACTATTGCCGTGGCAGTCCACGCGTTGCGTTGCTGCAACTCGAACCACGGCCCTGTCTGTTTCGGTGCGTGCGCTCAGGCGGCGCGAGGCAGCCGGATCGTCACGCACAGTCCCGGCTGCGCGTCTCCCAGTTCCAGCGTGGCCTCGTGCAGATCTGCGATAGCTTTCACCAGCGCAAGTCCCAGTCCCATGCCAGGCGAGGTGCGTGCAGTATCGAGCCGCACCAGTCGCTGCAGCACGCGTTCGCGCTGACTCTCCGGAATTCCCGTACCGGAGTCGCTGACAGTCAGCTCCGCCACCGCTCCATTCTGAGTCAGACCGACGCTCACTGATGTGCCCTGCGAAGTATGTCGCAGGGCATTCTCGATCAGGTTCACCAGCAGCTGTTCCAGCAGTGTGCGATCCCCGAAGATATGGATGCGATTCTGAACATACAGCCGTACCGCACGACCTTCGTCTTCGAACAGCGGTCCGAAGTCCGCTGTCACGGCACTTACGAGCTGCGAGAGATCCAGGGTTTCGAAGCCGGCGCGCCGCTGCCGCGACTGGATCTGCGAGATACGCAACAGCGCCCTGAAAACCGCCAGCACACGGTCGACGTCATTCAGGGATTGATCCATCACCGCGCGTGCCGGGCTGTGGGCATCGAGGTTCGCACGCGTCTTTTCCAGGCGAAACCGCAGATGTGCCAACGGTGTGCGCAACTCATGCGCCACATCGGTTGAAAGCTGGCGCATTCCTTCCACCAGTGACTCCGTGCGCTGCCAGGTGGCGTTCAATGCTGCGGAGAGCCGGTCGATTTCGTCCCGGCGATCGGTGACGGTCAGGCGTGTATCCAGGCGGCCGTCGTCGATCTGCGCTGCAACTGCGGCAATCTGTTCCACCCTGCGCAGGTAGCGGCGCGCGGTCAGGAAGCCCACCACCAGTGCAGCTGCGATGCCGGTCGCGCCTCCAGTAAGGAAAGCGCGGCGGAAACGGCCCAGCAGCACGTCGGCCTTGCGGCGGTCCATGCCGACTACCAGTCGACGCCCATCGGCGATGCGACCTGACGCTACATGCAGCGGGACCAGCGCGGCTCCGCGCCCTCCGAGAGGCGTCCGCACATTGGTTTCGCCGCTGACCGGTATCCTGATATCCCCTTCCAGGTATCTGCCATTCGCGTCGAACAGGCCGTAATGCTGGTTTTCGTCGAGGTCCCGCTCAGCCTCTATATGATCTGCACCAGGGGAGGCATCCAGGATGCGTGTCAGTTTCTTCAGGCCGTCAGTTGCGATCTCATGCACGCGCTGTTCGACATAGGCTCCCACCGACCACCAGGTGATGAAGAACAGAACACTGACAATCAATGCGAAGATGGCTGCCTGCACCACTGCCAGTCGGAACGCAGCACTGCGCAGCAGTGATACGCGTGAGGCGGAAATCTCACTCATTTGTCGTCTTGACCAACGGAGTACTGCGTAACAGGTATCCCTCGCCGCGCACAGTCTCGATGAGTTCTCCGGAGGCAAAGCCGCGATCCACCTTGGCGCGCAGCCGGCTCATGTGTGTCTCGACGATGCTGGTCTGTGGATCGAAGTCGTACTTCCACACGTTCTGCAGCAACATGGTGCGCGTCACCACCTGGTCGCAGTGGCGCATCAGATATTCCAGCAGCAGGAACTCACGCGGCTGCAGCGGGATGGCGGTATCAGCGCGCTGCACCGTGCGACTCAGCACATCGAGTGTGAGATCTGCGACCCGTACGACCGCCGCGGGCAGATCCACCTGTGCGCCGCGACGCCGGATTGCCAGCAGTCGGGCGCGCAGCTCGACGAAGGCGAAGGGCTTGACCAGATAGTCGTCGGCGCCGGCTTCGATTCCCTCCACGCGCGCGTCCACGTCGGCAACGGCGGTCAGCATCAGCACCGGCGTGGGATCTGAACGTTGCCGCAACTGCTGCAGCAGCGTGATGCCATCTCCATCCGGCAGAAGGCGATCCAGAATGATCGCGTCGAAGTGCCGGCTGCTGACGAGTTTCAGTGCAGAAGCCGCATCTGCCGCTTCGCTGACCTGATGGCCTCCCGAAACCAGGCCATTGGTCACGTGACGGCGAGTCTCTTCATCGTCATCCACGACGAGAATATCCATGAACGGCATTCTGATGTTCCGCCCCTCCGCGGACAACGGCATTCGCGTCTCCCAGGCCTATTCCGCCGCTGATCCTTACCGGACGGTAAGGATCAGTTCTATTCTTTTCACGCAGTATCCGAGCAATACGGATCGCGAAACAACAAGGGGAGTCCGTGATCACCTCCGTATCCTCCGGTCGCCTCGTCATCGGCATCGTGCTCCATGATCTGGGTCTTGGAGGCACGGAGCGCATCGCAATACGACTGGCGAATCACTGGGCCACGCTGGGTGCGAGGGTCCATGTCTTCTGCGGTTCGCGCGAAGGCTTTCTGGCTGGATTGCTGGACGCGCGCATTCATGTCGCCGAGGCATCCAGACGGATTCCCCGCCGGCTCGGATCGCGCCTGGAGCTGGCCAATGCAGCCGGTCGGCACTTCCTCGAGCATCCCGTCGACATCTGCTTCGTGCCGGGAAATTTTCATTGGCCGGTCGCGCCGGCGCTGGCGCGGCTGCCGAGTCCCATCAGGCCGCTGGTGGTGGCGCAGGTCAGCGCTGCGCTCGACAAGCCGCAGCGGGGCAGGCTGCGCCAGCGGCTGTTCGAGGCTCGCATGCGGCGTCTCCTGCGAGGTGTCGACGGCG